>JBFGRR010000001.1:0-32755 GCA_041567215.1 Acidimicrobiia bacterium
GCCGCCCAGATGTGCCGTCGCGCCGGAGAGATCCGGACCGAAGGAGGCTCCACCGTATGGCCCCGCCGAGTGGCAGGCGTAACAAGCGGGTCCTCCGTTGGCCAGACTCACGGATCCCATGAACAGAGCCTCGCCGGCGGCAGGATCTCCGGCGGTCGGAGCGGATGGAGCCGCCGTCGTCGTGGTAGAGGCATCGGGGCCGACTGCCGAGCCGAGACTCTGCAAGTACTCGACCAGGTGATCGATGTCGTCTTCCGACAGCTGCGGAAACGCCGGCATGTTGCCGTTGTAGGTCTGCCCGAGAACGACGATCTCGCCTTGGAGGCCTTCGGTGACCACCTGCACGAAGTACTCAACGTCCTCGATCGACGGATTGCCGGCGAGCGGAGGGAATACACCCGGCAGACCCGTGGCGCCGGCCTGGTGACACGCCTGGCACAGCTGCTCGTAGGTGGCCTTGCCATCCGCGACGTCGGCGAGAGCTCCGCTCTGAGGGAGCAGGACGATTGTTACGAGGGCGACCGCAACAACCCAGAGGCCTCGCAGGCCGAGCTGACGGGTGTGTCGGCGAGACGTGCCACCAGGGCGTCGCGCGCCGGCTGCCACGCATCGTGAAGGGCGCAGTTCTGATCGGCCGGGCATGGCCCTGCTCTCAGCACACACTTCCCATTCACCGTGGGTCCTTCGATGGCCTCGATCACCTCCAGCATCGACAGCTTCGAGACGTCCACCACGAGTCTGTATCCGCCGGTTGGACCAGGTTCCGAGTCGACCCAGCCCTGCTGCACCAGCGGCGCCAGCACCTGGGCCATGAAGGCCTGACTCGTCCCTGCCCACTTCGCCAGCTGCGACCCCTTCACGCGCTCCTGCTCGGACAGCGAGCAGAGCGCTCTCACCGCCAGATCTGTCTTGCGAGTGATTTCGAGCCGCATGCCAGTTCTCCTGTCTGTCGCTCAGCACGGCTTTTCCGCTCCCTTCCGGGCGTAGAACCACCAGTTGATGACGATGTTGATGGCGTAGAAGACCGCAACTCCGATGAAGAAACCCACCGGCGACCCTGTTGCACCGAGCACCGCGCCGATCGCGGCCGCAAAGATGAATGGGCCATAGGCGGCGATGGCGGCTGTCCATCCGAGCACACCCGAGGCCTGCCTCGGCGGGAAGATCATCGGCATCTGCTTGTAGGTCGAGGCGTTCCCGATGCCCGAGAAGAGGAATATCGACAGCATGAACACCACGAAGAGCGGGAACTGGTCGAGGCTCGTGGGTTCCAGATAGAACAGGACCGCGATCGCCGAGGCGAGCAGACCGATACCCGAGACCATCGTCACCCTGGCACCGCCGAACTTGTCGGAGGCGGGGCCGGCGAGGATACGCGCCGCCGAGCCGACCAGTGGCCCGAGGAACGCGAAGGAGAGCGGGTCGGGAGCCGACTCGAATCCGCCGTACACCTCACGGATCAACAGCGGGAACGCGGCCGAGAACCCGGCGAACGAGCCGAAGGTCATCACGTAGAGCGAGGTCATCAGCCAGGTGTGCTTCTCCTTGAAGATGTCCGTCTGCTGCCGGAAGTCCGCCCGAACCGGCACGCTGCGCAGCATGAACCAGGCGGCGATCGAGAACACGACCACGAAGGGAATCCACACGAACAGCGAGTTCTGGAGCCAGATGTCACTGGCGACTCCGTCCTTGGTATACGTCTGTGAGGCGCCGGCCAGTGACCCGAATGCCGCGAAGCCGATGATCCACGGCGTGACGAACTGAACCAGGCTGACACCGAAGTTGCCGATGCCGGCCTGCACACCGAGGGCCGTTCCCTGCAGCCGCTTGGGGAAGAACAGACTGGTGCTAGGCATGAATGACGAGAAGTTGCCCCCACCCAGGCCGGCCGCAAACGCGAGGAGCATCATCAGCCAGTAAGGGGTGGTCGGATCCTGAACGGCGATGAAGAGGCCGACCAGAGGAACCAGCAACAGGGCACTCGATGCGCTGATCACCTTGCGGGTGCCCAGGATGGGTATCAGGAAGGTGTGGACGACCCGCAAGGTCCCGCCTGCCAGACCTGGCATCGCCGCCAGCCAGAAGAGCTGCGATGTGGTGAAG
Source organism: Acidimicrobiia bacterium (assembly GCA_041567215.1). Taxonomy (GTDB): domain Bacteria; phylum Actinomycetota; class Acidimicrobiia; order Spongiisociales; family ZC4RG35; genus JBFGRR01. Next base: position 2,104 of record JBFGRR010000001.1, read on the forward strand.
CCAAATCCGATGTTGGGGAGCCTCACGACGAGCGCCGAGACCACGAACCACACCGCGAAGGCCATGGTCAGGTTGGCGGTGGTTATCCAGAGGGTCCGCCAGGCGATCCGCTTCCCCTTGTCTTCCCAGAAGCCCTCGTCCTCCGGGGTCCACTGGTCGTAGAAGTCTCCGGTGGTGGTCAGCGAAGTCACTCGACACTCCCTTCACGAGACAGGAGTTCTTCGGAGTACATCTCATCGGCGAAGGCGTCCTCGGGTTCCTTCAGGAAGATGGCCACGTAGAGCAGGCTGAACGCGGCACCCGAAGCAAGGATGTAGAAGAACGTGCTCGAATCCACGAACGAGAACACCACCAGGTAGACGACGGCGCCGACATTGCCGAAAGCACCCGCCATTCCGGCGACCTGGCCGGTCATCCGCTTGTTGATGAGCGGGATGATCGCAAACGTGGCACCCTCGGCGCCCTGGACGAACATCGAGCAGACCACGGTGATGGCGACCGCTGCCCAGATCGGCCACGCCGAGTCGATGAACCCCATGCCGAGGAATCCAAGGGAAATCCCGGCCATGTAGCCGAGCATCACCAGCTTGCGGTTGGTGAGCTTGTCCGAGAGAAGACCGCCCAGCGGGCGAGCAAACAGGTTGACGAATGCGAATGAGGCAGCGATGACCCCGGCCGCCTCGGCGCCCAACGAGAACGTGGCTTCGAAGAAGGCCGGAAGCATCGACACCACCGCGAGTTCGGCTCCGAAGTTGGCGATGTACGTGGTGTTGAGTGCAGCCACGCTGTTGAAGGAGTACTTCTCGGATTCGGGGACGCCCGCACGCAGATGCGGCAGATTCACCTGCAGCGACTTCAGGACATGAGCCAGATAGGCGACGCCCAGGCCTGCGTAGATCAGCCAGAGCATCCTCTCGGAGATGAGCGCTGCGCCGTCGATCTGGATACGGGCAATCCGCCAGGCCAGGAGCCCGAGAGCCCCGAAGATCGGGAAGGACCAAACCAGGTACTGAACGAGGTCACCGTGGCTGCTCACCAGCATCGGCTGAGCCTTCTTGACGCCCACGAAAGGAACGCCTTCGGGTGTGTCCGTGACTTTCGCGTAGTAGATGAATCCGTAGACCAGGGCGACCAGACCGTTGACGAAAAGCGACCAGCGCCAGCCGTCTTCGATCCCCAGCCAGTTCTCGAAGAGGGTGATGGCGATCCACGGGAGGGTGATCGCCGCCCAGGCCGACCCGAAGTTCCCCCAGCCGGCGTAGAAGCCCTCGGCTCTGCCGATCATCTTGGGTGGGAACCACTGGGCGACCATCCGGATCCCGATGACGAAGCTGGCGCCGACCGTGCTCAGGACCAACCGGGAGACCAGCAGTTGCGTAAGGCTGTCGCCGAACGCGAAGAAGAAGGTCGGGATCGACATCGTGATGAGCAGGCCCGAAAAGACCAGCCGGGGTCCGTACTTGTCTATGAGGGCACCAACGAGGATCCGGGCAGGAATGGTGAGGGCCACGTTGACTATCGCCAGGACCTTGATGTGCTCCTCGGTCAGCCAGCCGATGTCACGCAGCATCGTGGTGGCCAGTGGCGCCATGTTGAACCAGATGTAGAACGAGATGAAGAAGGCGATCCAGGTGTAATGGAGAACCCTGATGCGCTCCTGCTGGAAGTCGATGAGCTCTGGCCTCTTCACCTATCCCTCCCACCTGAGTTCGAATCTATCCTAAAGTATCAGAATCATAAACTCAAAGACTCAATAGGGTCAAAAGGCCCAAATGGGAGACGAATCATTCGCGAACGGGTGGTGGGTGCGCCTCAAACGCCCGCTCGGCGGTCGGGTCAGGTCTCGAAGATGATCCCGTCGAAGAGCCCCGGACGGCGGGTCCCCCTTCAGGGCGCCGCGAACGCCAATCCTGCGAGAAGAACGACCCCGAGGCCGAGCACGACCTGTTGCGCCCCGATGATCGCCGTGCGCGGCACGGCGATCCGCGAGAACCAGGCCTGGATTCCCGCCAGCACGGCGATCGCCGCCACCGCCGGCCATGGCGCCCAACCGAGCAAGGCCACCGCGACCACCAGCATCAGGGCGGCGAGCTGCGACGCATCCGACGTGGCCACACGATGGGGTTGGGACTTCGCTCGCTTCAGCTGCAAACGGACGAACGGGATCGTGGCGATGGCACGGGCGGCGACCACAGACCACACGCCCGCTGCGACGGAGCCGCTCTCGCCTCCGGCGAGCACGATCGCCGCAGCCACCGAACCGACCCCGATCGTTCCCGCCATCTCGGCAAGCAGACGCCGTGAACGGCTGCGGATGTCGAACCAGGCCTCCACCGCGATCAGGGGGGCCGCGATGGCGAGCGGTTGCCAGAAAGCGAAGTCGGTGAGCAAGAAGGCCGTGACCAGCAGCGCCATGAGGAGCACGAGGTAACCGGCAGCGGCGGCCTCGGCCAGCGCTGAGCGCTCGAGCCGGCGCTTTCGCCACCTGTCCCCCAGGGCCAGCTTGAGAGGCGTTCGTGCCAGGAACGCCAGCAGCGCGCAGCCACCCAGGGCGAGTCCGGCACCGCCCGGAGCGACCATCAGTCCCAGCAGCACCGGCTCCAACGTCAAGCTCCAGCCGCCGTGCTCGGTGGGGACCGCGACCGCGCTCAAACGGGTTGCCACGGCCGCACCCTATCAATCCCGGCCCGGTCGAACCGGGTCAGGCCTCGACGAGTTCCCGGGTCGGTCGGGTGACGATGAAAGCGACGCCCACCACTCCAAGGCCGGCGACCAGAGCTCGCAACCACAACCTGTCGAGGCCGATGGTGACGGAGAGGGTGACAACGACGACGACCGAGGTCACTGCGATGATCTTGATCTTGCGGGGAATCCCGAGACCGGCCCGGTAGTCCGCGAGCGTCGGGCCGAACCAGCGGTTGGTGAGCATCCACCGGTAGAGCCTCGCATTCGACATCGAGAACGCCCAGGCTGCCACCAACAGGAAGGGGGTTCCTGGAAGCCCCGGAACGACGAATCCGGCTATTCCAAGACCGAGAGCCACCAGGCCAAGCACGACCAGTCCGGCACGGATCAGGGGATTGCGCAGCTGCGGGCGGTCCTCCATCTGCGGAAAGGTACCGGGTGGTTTCCCGACCGCCAGTCGATTTTCATCCATGGATCGCCAGCTCTTGCAGCGCCCGCCGGACCCGCTTCTCGCTGACCGCCTCTCGGGTGCCCAGCACCTGGGCGAAGAGGCTCACCCTCAGCTCCTGCAGCTGCCAACCGATCGCGGCAAGGCGGTCGGACATCGGCAATGTGCCGAGAAGATGCTCATAGCGCTCTTCCAAGACCAGTACCCGCTCCATCCTCTCTTTGTCCCGAACCGGGTTTTCGGGCAGCTTTTCGAGCCGGTAGTGCGCTGCGTCCAGATACCGGAGCACGTCCATGAGACGCGATGAACCGAGCGACGAGATGAAGCCGGGGAAGATGAGCATGTTGAGCTGTGTCGCCACGTCGGACACTGCATAGCTGAAGCGCTCGGGCAGACGAGCGGCAGCGAGTTCGACCCGGTGCAGGGCCTCGAACACCTCGAGTGAGGCCTTGCCTGCACTGGTGACCTTCTCATCGAGTTCGTCCTTGGCGCGGGCCACCAGCCGGTCGAAGGCGACCCCGTCGAAGGGCAGGCCGGCCGCCAGCAATCCGTTGGTGGCCGCCCGCAGGCAATCGTCGGCCCACTCGCCCACACCCTCGTACGGACCCGACCTGAGCGAGTCCCTGGCCGGATCGGTGAGCAGCCTCCGCAACAGCTTTCCCGGCGACGGGAGGACCAGGAGCAGCAGTCGCCGGACCCCGTCCCAATGGGCGTCCATCTGCTCGCGCTCGGTCGCCACGACACGAATCGAGACGGCCTCGCCGTCGTCCACGAGCGCCGGGTAGGCGAGAATCGTGCTCACCGGACCCTCGATCTCGACGCTGCGCGGCAGCTCGCCGAAGTCCCAAGATGTGATGCCGGACCTCTCGATGCGGTGCTGTGTTTCCTGCACAACGAGGCGGGATTCACGGGCCAGCTCCTCCTTGAGGACGGCCAGATCGCTCCCCTCGGCCAACACGACGCCCTCGTCGTCGACCACCCGGAACGCCGGCCGGAGGTGCGGAGGCAGCCTCGCCGGATCGAACGCCGTGAGAGGGATCTCCACCCCGCTCACGCGACTCACCTCCCTCCGGAGCGAAGGAAGGAGGCCGCCCTGCGCCGGGTCGAGCCCCTCGATCACCTGCCGGGCCGTCTCGGCAACCGGTACGAGGTGTTTTCGAATGCTCTTGGGAAGGGTCCTGATCAACTCGGTGATCAACTCTTCGCGCATGCCGGGGACATGCCAGTCGAACAGGGTCGGATCGACACGGTCGAGGCTCTGCAGCGGCACCTCGACAGTCAGACCGTCTGCATCACTGCGCGGGTCGAACCGGTAGTCGAGTGGCATGGCCACGTCACCGTGATGCCAGACGGGGGGAAAGGACTCGGTGTCGGGAGGTGGAGCGGTCCGGTCGATCACATCCTCGAGGGCGAGGTCGAGCTGATGTGGATCTACCTCCTTCGCATCCCGCCACCATCGATCGAAGTGCCTGGTGGTGGTGATCTCGGCAGGGATACGGGCATCGAAGAAGTCGTAGAGATTCTCGTCAGCGACGAGCAGATCGGACCTTCGCTCCCGCTCCTCGATGGCGAGCACCTCGGCGATCTTCCGCCGGTTGTGCTCCAGAAAGGCGTGATGACCGTCCCATTCATCGGCGACCAGGGCATGGCGGATGAAGAGCGACCGGGAGGCAGCCGGGTCGATCCGCCCGTACTGGATCGTCCTCGAAGGCACCAGCGTCAGCCCGTAGATGGTGACGGTCTCGGTTGCCACCGCCGACCCGCGCTCACCGTCCCACCACGGATCCGAGTACGACCGTCTCAACAGGTGGGAACCGACGTCCTCGACCCATTCCGGACGAATACCCGCAGCGGCATGTGCCCAGAGCCGGGTGGTCTCGACGAGTTCGGCCGCCATCAGGTGCTCCGGGGATCTCTTGAAGAGCACGGAAGCCGGGCTGAGCGAGAAACGCGATCCGTGCGCACCCCGATACTCGTGGGAGTCCGGGTCCTTGACGCCGAGATGGGAGAGCAGTCCGGACAGAATCGATCTGTGGATCGTGTCGGGGTCGGAGCCGCGACCGCCCGACCCGAGGTTCAACTCGTCGGCCGCGTCCCGCAGCTGCGCATGCACGTCCTGCCACTCCCGGACCCGCCTGTAGTTGAGGAACTCGTCCCGGCACAGGCGCCGGAACTGACTGGACGTCCTCGCCCGTCTCTCGTCGCCCAGGTATGACCAGAGTTGGAGCCACCCGAGGAAATCGGAGTCCGCCACCCGGAATCGGGCATGTAGCTGGTCAGCCTGCTGCTCCTTGCCGGTGGGCCGCTCACGCGGATCCTGGATCGCCAGCGCCGCCACGATCACCAGCACGTCACCAAGACATCCGTTCTTGCCGGCCTCGACCACCATCCGGGCCAACCGGGGATCGAGCGGTAGCCGGGCGAGCGTGCGGCCCATCGGTGTCAACCAGCGCCCACTCCCCTCACGCTCCGGATCCACCGCCCCCAACTCGACGAGGAGGGCGACGCCGTCACGAATCGCCTTGGTGTCGGGAGGATCGAGAAAAGGGAACGACTCGATCTCGCCGAGACCCAATGCGGCCATCTGGAGGATGACGGATGCGAGGCTGGTCCGTTGTATCTCGGGCTCTGTGTATTCGTCCCTCCCCTCGAAGTCGTCCTCCGAGTAGAGCCTGATGCAGATACCCGGGCCGACCCTCCCGCACCGACCGGCTCTCTGCTCGGCAGAGGCCTTCGAGATGGGCTCGATCGGGAGCCGCTGGACCTTGGTTCGCCGGTTGTAACGGGAGATCCTGGCCGTGCCGGGATCGATGACGGCGCGTATGCCGGGAACGGTCAGCGAAGTCTCAGCCACATTCGTCGCAAGCACGATGCGCCGCCCGGTATGCCCTTCGAAGACCCGGTGCTGTTCGGCGGCCGAGAGCCGGCCGTAGAGCGGAAGGACCTCGGTGAGCCGGAGGTCGAGTTCTCCAATCGCGTCGGCAGCGTCGCGGATCTCCCTCTCACCCGAGCAGAAGACGAGGATGTCGTCTCGGGGAGGCAGTTCGAGTATCGCGTCGCAGATCGCCTGGGGTTGGTCGCGAACCTCCCCGTCCGAGCCATCGAGCGGCCGATAGCGGATCTCGACCGGATGATTCCGACCGGACACCTCGACGACCGGCGCGCCATCGAAGTGCTCTGAGAAACGCTCTGTGTCGATCGTGGCCGACGTGACGATGAGCTTGAGATCCTGTCTGCGAGGAAGGAGCGTCTTCAGGTACCCGAGCAGGAAGTCGACGTTGAGGCTGCGCTCGTGGGCCTCGTCCACGATGATCGTGTCGTAGCGCCGCAATAGCCGGTCGCGCTGGATCTCGGCGAGGAGGATGCCGTCGGTCATCACCTTGACGAGGGTGTCCTCACCGACCCGGTCCGTGAAACGCACGGTGTAACCGATCAGATCGCCCACCGACGACCCGAGTTCCTCGGCGATCCTCTCTGAGATCGAGCGGGCCGCGATGCGCCTGGGTTGGGTGTGGCCGATCAGGCCGGCGGTCCCCCTACCCAGTTCGAGGCAGAGCTTGGGTATCTGGGTGCTCTTGCCAGATCCGGTCTCGCCGGCGACGATCACCACCTGGTTGTCCTGGATCGCGGCGAGGAGTTCGGCGCGCCAGGCGGTGATCGGAAGGTCTTCGGAATACCGGATCGCGAGTTGATCGATCCGGCGACGATGCATCTCAGTCTTCTCGAGGTCCCCGAGGATGGCGCTCAGCGCCCGTGCGCGGCGGGCAGGGTCGGCGATTCGGTCGAGACCACCGAGCCGCCGTCGGAAAGACCTGCGCTGAGCTGGGGAGAGCGCATCGACGCGGTTGCGGAGTTCGGAGTCCACGATCGGCCCCATGATGGTCAAACCCTCGGAAGACCGCCCACCGACAGGTCAGGAGGGAGCGACGGCGTGTCGCCCTGCCGGTATCAGCGGGATCGCGACAAGCAGGGCTGCGGCAGCAACGATGTAGGGCAGCGGAATGGCGATCGCGTAGAGGAATCCACCCAGAACCGGCCCTGCCACCCGGCCGAGACCGCTCGCCGACTGCTGCAGCCCAAGCACCGCCCCCGCCCTGGAGTTGGGCACGAATCCCGACACGAAGGAGGAGAGGACCGGGGTCAGTAACCCTTGTCCGACAGCCAAGAGGGAAACACTCCAAAGGAGCATCCAGATCCCTGACGTGGCCGACAGCATCAGGAACCCCACGAGGTTGAGAGCGAGGCCGAGGCGGATCGCCCCTGCCTCGCCAACGCGCCGTGTCGCGGGCGCCACGAGGCCGGCCTGTGTGGCGACGAGAACCACGCCGATCGCCGAGAAGAAGAGAGCGACACTGGAGTCGGTCAAGGAGAGTCTGTCGCTGGCGAGGAGAGCGAACGTCGTTTCGAAAGCGCTGAACACCACGATTCCCGCGAAGGTCAGCGCCACGAGTCTCAGCACCGCCGACGGGAGCGGAGCGCGCTCGTGTTCGAATTCCCGCCTTGGAGGCTCCGGCTTCGCTGTTTCCGGGAGCCGTACCGCGCTGGCAATGAGATTCAGGATGGAAATCCCAGCCGCCACCAGGAACGGGAAGGCGGGGTTCACCAGGGCTGCGCCGGCCCCTATGGCCGGACCGATCACGAATCCGACACCGAACGCCGCTCCAAGCAGTCCCATCAGCGCCGGCCTCTCGGCAGGCGAAGCCACATCGGCCACGGCCGCCTTCGCCACCGCGACGCTCGCACCGGATACCCCGTCGAGGATCCGACCCACGAAGAGGATGGGAAGCGAGGCGGCGAGCCCGAGCGTCAAGCTACCGATCGCCGATCCCGCGATGGTCACCAGGAGCACGGGCTTGCGGCCCACTCGGTCCGAGATCTTCCCCCACAGCGGCGAGAACACGAACTGCGCCAGGGAGTACGAGGCGAAGAGCAACCCGATGGTGCGGGGTCCAGCACCGAATCGTTCGGCGTAGAGAGGGAGCAGAGGGATGATGATCCCGAAGCCGAGAAGGTCGACTGCAACAGCAGTCCATACTGCCCAGAACCCCCGAGGCCTCTTGGTCCGCCGTTCGCTCATCGCCCGCCTGCGATCCGGGCTGCCACCTGCATTGCGTCACCGGCAAGGCGGGAGACACCCACACCGCGATAGCCCCAGCCAGTCAGGTGGAGGTTGGGAAGCGTGGCCAGACACCGGTCGAGTTCGTCCAACCACCGCAGATGTCCCACCTCATACTGAGGCACTCCGACCGGATGCCGGACGATCTCGGCGAACGGAACATCGACTTCACGCCCGAGAACTCGAGCGAGGTCGCGCTCGATCTCGGAGAGGATCGTGGCATCATCCCAGTCCACCACGTCCGGTCGGCGAGCCCCCCCGGCGATGATCTTGGCCAGGGAGTGGCCGTTCGGTGCGCGCTCCGGGACGTGGGATGACTCGAACAGGATTCCCAGGGCTGTCGTACCGGCGTCGGGACCCATCAGGGCACCGAATCCCGGCGGCAATTCGAATCCGGCGCTAGGTCCTCCCATTCCGACGACGACGGCCGGGGCAGTCACCGACTGGGCCAAGAGGCCCGCGATGTCGCCTCCCAGGAGGCGCGCAGCCAGCTGGGGGCGAAGCGCCAGCACCACGTGGTCGGCCGCGAACCTCTCTTCGCCGTCCACCAGCCACCGGGCACCATCCCGGCGAACCGCCGCCACCGTCACACCACCTCGAAACCGCCCACCGAGATGGGCCGCAGCAGCATCGGCGAGAGCGCTCATCCCGCCGACCGCATAGTGGCCCCCGGCGCGCACCGAGCCCTTCGGGCGACTCTTGAGCCTTCGGATTCCGCCCCGAATCACCGAGCCGGCATCGTCCTCTAGAAGTGGGAAGGTCGGAAAGGCTGCTCGGGCGGAGAGCCTGGCTGCATCCCCGGCGTACACGCCTGAAGCAGCCACATGGGAGATCAATCCACCCATGCGGCGCCCGAAGCGGCGCTGCATGAATGCTGCGAACGACTCGTCCTGCGTCTCGGCCTTGGTCTTGATGAACGGTTCGGCCGCCGCCCGTATCTTGGCCGAGAACGGAGCGACCGGAGCGAACAGTGCCGCAGGCGTCGGAGGAATCGCCACCAGTCTCCCGCGGGTGTAGACATACCGCAGTTCGGCGGACGGATCAGCGGGCGCGATGGCGGCGCCAAAGCGCTCGAGCACGGGGCTCAGGCTGGGGTGCGGAAGCATCAGGGTCCCGGCGCCCGGCTCGAGGGAATAACCGTCCCGCTTCACGGTCCGGGCGACGCCGCCCGGGGAGTGCGATTGCTCGAGCACCACAACGCCGTCCACGCCCGCAGCCACGAGTTCCGACGCGGCAAAGAGGCCAGAGAGGCCGCCGCCGATCACAACAACACGTACAGACACATCCGCTCCGTTCAAACCGTCTTCGAGAACACTGGGCCCGACCCATCGCGCCGACCGGTGTAGGCATCGAAGACGGCGGCCACCCGACGGACGAACAACGCGCCGAGTTCCGTCGTCTTCACGACAAGACCGTCGATGTTGACCATGCCCTCGTCCGCCAGGCCGCCGGGCCCGGAGAGCGCCGATACCTCTGCGGCGAAGTAGGAGCCTCCGTCGACGCCGAACACCGAGCAGGCCTCGGCGAGATCGACCACACCGTTGCACATCAGCTCGGTGATCACGTGCCTGCGAAGGCGGTCATCCCGATCGAGACGGTAACCGCGCTCGACCGGCAACTCGCCGCCATCGACCGACTGGTAGTACGACGCCAGGCGCCGGTGATTCTGGGCATAGGCTCCATCGACATCGGAGATTCCCGACGTGCCGAGCGCCACCATCTCGGTGTCCCTCTTGGTCGTGTAACCCATGAAGTTGCGGGTCAACGACCCTTGCCTAGCCGCCAGCACCAACTCGTCTCCGGGAAGGGCGAAGTGGTCCATCCCGATCTGGGCGTATCCGGCCGCTGTCAATGTGGACACCACCTGGGCCAACAGAGCGAATTTCGCCTCGGTGTCCGGCAGCATCGACTCCTCCATGCGCCGCTGATGGGGCCGCATCCAGGGAACGTAGGCGAACGAGTAGACGGCGAGCCGGTCCGGACGCATCTCGACAACCGCGTCGAGAGTGGCGCCGAGCGTCCCCTCGTTCTGACCTGGGAGCCCGTAGATGAGGTCCAGGTTGATCGAAGCGAACCCGAGCCGGCGGGCGTCCCAGAACAGAGCCTCGGTCTCGTCCCGGGCCTGGTTCCTGCCGATGAGACGCTGAACTTCGGGATCCAGATCCTGCACGCCCAATGAGATCCGGTTGAAGCCGGCAGCGGCGAGCGCCTCGAGATGGGCCGTCGAGGTCACTCTGGGGTCGACCTCGACCGCTATCTCGGCGGCGGGATCCAGCTCGAAGCGGGCAAGCAGAGCGCTATGGAGCTCTTCGAGCACCTCCGGCGAGTAGTGCGTGGGGGTGCCGCCTCCCCAGTGGTATTGGACGACGCGGCGGCGTTCTCCGAGCCTGTCCGCGAGAAGGCTCGCTTCAGCGACCACCCGGCCGAGGTACGCGTCTGCCACCTCAGGCCTCTTGGCCACGACGACGTGGCAGGCACAGAACGAACACCGGGCCTCGCAGAACGGGAGGTGCACATAGAGGGATAGGGGGTCGTCGGCTCGCTGGGCGGCAAGGGCGAGGCGCTCTCCGTAGTCAACCGCCCCAAACGCGGTGTTGAACTCGACGGCAGTCGGATACGAGGTATATCGAGGCCCGGGACGATCGTGGCGCTTCAACAGATCCGCGTTCACGCCGATCACGATCTCACCGCCTCCACGAACGCGGCCAGGTGCTCGGGCGGAGTGCTCCGGTCGATTCCATGGCCGAGGTTGGCGACATACCCCGGCCGTCCACCGGCACTCTCGAGCATGCTCGCCACCGCGCCACGAATGGCGCCCGGGTCTGAAAGAAGGACGGCGGGGTCGAGATTCCCTTGGATCGCGACGTCGCCCAACCTGCCCCACGCCTCATCGAGGGGCAGCCTCCAATCGACTCCGAATGCCGAGGCGCGCACCACGTTCTGGAGATCAAGCGTGTGCGACGCGCCGGGAGCGAAGTAGATGGTCGGGGTGGCCAACCCCGCGATGGCACGGGCGGCGTTGGGAACGACCAGCGTTTCGTAGGTCGCCCTGTCCGCGAGGCCGGCCCAGCTGTCGAAGAGCTGGACGACATGCGCACCCGCCTCGACCTGGAAGCCGAGGTATGTGTTCATCGCCCTGGCCAGCACGCCCAACGCCTCCGCGGCGGCGGTCGGATCACGGCGCAGCTCGCCGCGAAACCTGATGAAGTCCTTGGAACCGCCGCCCTGGACGAGATACGCGAGAAGTGTCAGAGGTGCGCCGGCAAAGCCGATGATCGCGGTCTCCGCGGGGATCTCTTCACCAACACGGCGAATCGTCTCGCCAACGAAAGACACCTGATCAACGTCGAGAGGAGGGAGCGCCGCGACTTCCGCCAGCGTGTGCGGGCGCAGACGGGGACCGGGGTCGAAGGTCATCTCGACGCCCATCGCTTCGAGGGGGGTCATGATGTCGGCGAAGATCACCGCGCCGTCCATTCCGAACCTGCGTATCGGCTGGAGCGTGATCTCGGCGGCCACCGTGGGAGTGGAGACTGCTTCCTGGAACGAGTGCCTCTCCCTCAACTCCCGGTACTCCGGCAGGTAGCGACCGGCCTGACGCATCACCCAGACCGGCGGACGTTCGAGCGGCCGCCGGTTCAGAGCCTCGATGAGCGGGCGGGTCACGACGTCGCTCCGATGGCAGCGGTGAGAACGTCGATGGCTTCATCGACCGCACCCGCGTGGTCTTCCATCAGGAACATCGCCTCGAACTGCGACGGCGGCAAGAGCACCCCGCCCGCATAGGCAGATTGGAAGAACCTGGCGAACGCGTCGCGATCTGCGGTGGCGGCATCTTCCCAGGAGCGGACCCTTGTGGGCCCGAAGAAGAGCGTGAGCATGCCTCCAACACGCTGAACACACCCGGAGATCCCGTTCTGGTCGAGGGCCGCCGTGAGCGCATCCTCCATTCGCCCTCCCATGGTCTCGAGGTCCTCGTACAACTGTGGTGTCTCGATCAGGTACTCGAGACAAGCGATACCGGCCGCAGTGGCCAGCGGGTTACCGGCCAGCGTTCCCGCTTGATAGACCGGTCCGTCAGGGGCGACGCGCCTCATCAGATCGGCACGGCCACCGTAGAGCGCGGCGGGGGCGCCACCCGCCACGATCTTCCCGAGGCAGGTGAGGTCGGGCGTGACGCCGTACCGCTCCTGGGCACCTCCGCGGGCCACTCGAAAGCCGGTCATGACCTCGTCGAGAATGAGAAGCGCGCCATTCCGATCACAGACGCTTCGCAGGCCTGGCAGGAAGTCCGGCTCGGGCGGTACCACTCCCATGTTCCCCGCCACCGGTTCCACGATCACGCACGCGACGTCCCCGGCCGAGAATGCCCTCTCGACCGATTCCACGTCATTGAAACGAGCGATGTGGGTGTCGGCGACGGTGGATGACGGAACTCCGGGACTGTCCGGCTCGCCAAACGTGGCTGCACCACTCCCGGCCTTCACCAGGAAGGGATCGGCATGACCGTGGTAACAGCCTTCGAACTTGACGATGCCGGCCTTGCCGGTGGCGGCCCTGGCGACGCGGACTGCCGAAGCCGTGGCCTCCGTGCCGGAGTTGACCATCCGCATCACCTCGATCGAGGGCACCAGCGAGCCGACCAATTCGGCAAGTTGTACTTCGGCGGTCGTCGGAACGCCGAACGAGGTGCCCTTTCTCGCTGCCGACTCGATCGCCGAAACGATCTCGGTGCGGGCATGGCCGAGGATCAACGCTCCCCACGATGCAACGAAGTCGATCAGTTCCACACCATCCACGGTGGTCAGGCGCGGGCCACTCGCCGAGGCGACGAACGGCGGTATGCCGCCGACGGCCTTGAAGGCTCTGACCGGCGAATTCACTCCGCCGGGCATCACCGACCGCGCTCGCTGGTACCAGGCTTCGGAGTTCATGACTCCCTCAACATGCGGGCTGCCCGCGTTGCGAAGTAGGTGAGGATGATTCCGGCACCGGCTCGAGCAATCCCGGTCAGGGACTCGATCATCGCCCGGTCCCCGTCGACCCAACCGTTGGCTGCGGCAGCCTCGATCATCGAGAACTCGCCCGAGACCTGGTAGGCAGCGACAGGAACGCCGACGAGACCGCGAACCGAGGCGATCACATCGAGGTAGGGGCCGGCGGGTTTCACCATCACCATGTCGGCGCCCTCCGCGAGATCCTGGGCCACCTCGATCAGTGCCTCTCTGGCGTTCGGCGGATCCATTTGGTGCGACCTGCGGTCGCCGAAGGCGGGCGCCGACCCCGCTGCCTGTCGGAACGGTCCGTAAAAGGCACTCGAGTACTTGGCCGAGTAGGAGCAGATCGCCAACTCTTGGTGGCCTGCAGCATCGAGGGCCTCCCGGATGACACCCACCCTCCCGTCCATCATGTCGGATGGGGCTATGACGTCCGCACCCGCGTCCGCGTAGGCGACAGCTGCCCTGGCGAGAAGAGGCAGGGTGGCGTCGTTGTCGATCTCATCGCCAGAGAGGGCCCCGCAGTGACCATGACTCGTGTACTCGCACATGCACACGTCCGCCCACACCACCACGTCGATGCCTTCCTGGCGGATGGCCTCGATGGCAGAAGGAACCGGTCCGGTCCGATCCCACGCGCCCGAGCCTTCCTCGTCCTTGGTGTCGGGAACGCCGAAGAGGATCACTCCTCCCACCCCGACCTCAGCGGCCTCTCTGACCACGGGCAGCAATCTGTCCACGGACAGTTGAGCGTGGCCGGGCATCGACGGAATGGAATGGGTCCGCTCCGTTCCGGGCACCACGAACAGGGGGAGAACGAACATCGAAGGATGGAGACGGGTCTCGGCCACGGCCCTCCGCAGCCCGGGGGATCGGCGTAGCCTCCGCGACCGCACTGTCGGGAATTCGCTCAAGTCAGGCTCCTGTGTTCGTTCAGGTAGGTGGCCAGGGAGGCCACCAATTCGTCAAAGCGAGGGGTGGCGGGAACTACATGCGGCAGATGTCCGACAGCCTCGAGAGAGGCGGCGGTGGTCCGGCCGATCGCGGCGGTGACGAGGCCGTCGAGACTCCTGGACGACAGCCAACCGTCCACCGCCGACGGCGAGCCGAATACGACGGCGTCGACCTCGTCATGGGACGGAGCAATCGGCAGGGTTTCGTACACCCAACCGCTGGATAGTCGGGCGCCGGACCCGAGGAGAGCGGCGAGTGTCGATGGGTCGGCCATCCGGGCATGCGGGTACACGACGGACGCGCCCTGGATGACCTCCGTGAGGCGATCCACGAGACCCGACGCGCCGCCGCCTCCCACCAAAGCCACCGAGCCGCCGGCCTGGCTCGCAGCCGCCGCCGTCCGGGAACCTACTGCTGCGACGCGAGGGCGCCCCGGCATACGCCCGCTAGGCCAGAGGACGTCGACGACCCGGCTGGATGTGAGAACGATCCAGTCACACCGCTCGGCCTCGCCGCGGAGATGGGAGATCGTGTCAGCCTCTCCGGGAGACACCTCTATGCATGGAAGAAACACGGGGTCGAGGCCCGCGGCGGCTAGATCAGCGCCGATGCGTGCCGCCGGGACCGGTCTCGTCGTTGTGACTGCTACTCGAGGGCTCACAAGGCCAGCTCCGCGACGAGTCTCCGGGCCGCTTCGTCGGGTGTCGCGCCGCGGGCAGATCCACGCCGTGGGCCTGCACCATCGTGCACGAACCCCCGGAGGTGAATGTCTCGACCGACGATCTCGCCGACCACGCCCAACGCAGCTCGGCAGCCTGCGCCGGTGAGCGAGAGCACGGAACGCTCGGCCTCGACGACGAGCCTCGTCTTCGGCTCGTCGATCGCAGCCACGAGCGAGGCCGCGTGGCCCCCGGGCGCCACCTCGACAGCTATGGCAGCCTGGGCGGGTGCAGGCACCATCTCGTCGATGGTGAAGCGGTGGGTGATCGCGCCCTCGAGGCCGAGCCGGCGCAGACCCGCCTCGGCGAGGACGACGGCCCGGTACTCCCCGGATGCGACCTTCGCCAAGCGCGTCTCCACGTTTCCTCGGATGTCTTCGACGATCAGATCCGGACGCAAGGCGGCAAGTTGCGCAGCCCGCCGGGGACTCCCGGTACCGACCTTGGCGCCGGAGGGCAACTCGCTCAGGCCACCCCCACACAGCACGTCCCAGGGCGCCGCCCTCTCCGGATAGAAGACTTCGAGCCCGCCGGGGCCCTCAACCGGCAGGTCCTTACATGAGTGAACCGCGACATCCGCCTCACCACTCAAGACCGCCTCCTGGACGGCGCGCACGAAGGCGCCCAACTCGGTGAGGGATGTGACTGGTGAGCGCCGGTCACGGTCACCCGATGTCACGATCTCGACGAAATCTATCGATAGCCCCGGGTGAACGACCGCGAGCCTCTCGGCGATCCGTCGGGATTGCGCCAGAGCCAGGTTCGATCTCCGAGTGCCGATCCTCAGGTCAGCCATCCACGATCCCGAACGCAGCTGCCAGGACTTCCGTAGCCTGCTCGGGCCCGCCTCCGGAACGTAGATAGGAAACCGGGTTGGCGAGGAGCGATCGAGCGACCGTGTGTGCTGCCTGACGGAGAACTGCATGATCTTCGCCATTCCCCAGCTTGGTCGCGAACCGATCGACCGCCCTCTCGA
Organism: Acidimicrobiia bacterium; assembly: GCA_041567215.1. GTDB lineage: Bacteria > Actinomycetota > Acidimicrobiia > Spongiisociales > ZC4RG35 > JBFGRR01. The sequence continues at coordinate 17,999 of JBFGRR010000001.1, forward strand.
CGAGATCATCTGCAGCTCGCATCATCTCGGCAATCACCGGGCCGACCGCGGCATGTTCGGTCATACGACGGTGTGCATCCGCAGCGTGGGCGGCAACGAAGTCATCTGCCTCATGGGGACGAGGTCGGCGGGCGGCGAGACGAGCCAGGTCATCGATGCTCACATACTTCACCGCGGCGTGGGGTGGAACATCGAAATCGGGTGGCATCGCCATGTCGACCAGCGTGAGGGGGGTGGTCCGCCGGCTGAACACACTGTCGAGCGTCGTGCCATCGATCAAACGCCGCTTCGCCGAGGTCGCAGATACCACCGCGCCGAAACGCTCGATGGCCTCGATGGCGCGGTCGAAGCCCCACACCTCCATTCCGGCGATGGCGACCTTCTCGGGAGAACGCGCGACAACGGTCACCCGCGGCGGGGCGGGCAAGCTCAGCAGCCCCATGATCACGGAGTTCGCCATGATCCCGGAACCGAATACGGCGACCTCCTCTGCCGTGCCGACGACCTGGGCCGTGACGGCGGCAAGCGAGCTGTGAGGCGAACCGGGCAACATCTCCCTTGCCTGCCTTCCGACCGACACTGCCGTTTCGAGGAGCTTCGAGAAGAGGCCGCCCACGTCACCACGGGCCTCGGACACTTTCAGTGCGTGCCGGAATTGGGTCAGGATCTCCATCTCGCCCAGCACGGGCGATTCGAGACCCGCGGCCACGCGAAAGAGGTGTGATACCGCGTCCAGGTCCTGGCGAACCGCGGCGGCTCCAAGCACCGACGCGTCTCCGAAAATGGCCGACACAGCACGCGACAGGTGGTCTGCTCCCCCCTCGACCGCCACCTCGATCCGAAGGCAAGTAGACAGCACGAACGATCCTGGAACCGACTTGGGTCTTCCCAGCTGCTCACTCAGACGGGCTCGAACGGTCTCGTCACAGTTCGGATATGCGAAGCTGGCCGCCGCGATCCTCACGCCTTCGCTCCCTCCTCGTTGCTGAAAAAAAGCTACCCAACGGGTGTTTCAACGGCGAGTCGGAAAGTGGCCGTCAGGCCCAGTCCACAGGAGCCGCCAGCAACAAGCCCTGCGTCGCCGACTCCTGACTATCCGACTCGGGCTCGAAGGAATCGTCCCAACGGGCTCGCGGCGGCAACGACGCCAGAATCGATTCGGTCCGCCCCCCTGTCTCGAGGCCAAAGCGCGTGCCCCGGTCCCAGATGAGATTGAACTCGACGTATCTGCCCCGGCGCAGCTCCTGCCAATGTCGCTGGCGAGCACCGTGTTCCAGGACGATTCGACGTTCCAGGATGGGGCCGTAGGCGGCAAACAGGCTGTTCCCGAGGTCCTTTTGGAACGCCCAGACTTCGGCGAGTCTGTCGTCGAGGTGGTCGAAGAAGATCCCGCCGACACCGCGTGCCTCGCCGCGATGCGGAAGATAGAAGTACTGGTCACAGGCCTGCTTCCACGCCCCGTGGTCGGCAACTGCGTGGCGGTCACACACCTCCTTGAGCTTCTCGTGAAAACCTCGGGCATCTTCTTCGAAGAAGTAGCACGGTGTGAGATCGGCACCACCGCCAAACCAGGCCGCCGTGCCGCCATCCGCCTCGAAGTAACGCAGATTGGCGTGGAAGGTGGGCGCGAACGGGTTGCGGGGATGGACGATTATCGAGACGCCCGACGCATAGAAATGGTCGCCGGCCGCGGCGAGACGGTCCGACAGCATGGTCGGGGTGCTGCCCCAGACTGCCGAAAAGTTGACGGCGGCCTTCTCGATGTGGCGCCCCTCGGTGAGGATACGAGTATCCCCGCCCCCTCCGCCGGGCCGCGCCCAGACCTCGGAGACGAACCCCGTCGACCCGTCGACAGCCTCGATCGCGATGCAGAACCTCTCCTGCAGCCCCCGGTACCACGCCTCGATGTCGGACTTCTTCACCCTGTTGCCTGAACCATCTCTGCAACGGCTCCAACCCAGGTCGGAGTGGCGTTGACGCAGGGAACCAAGAGCATCTCCTCACCACCGAGACCTTCCCATTGGGCGCGGCCGCGGATGCCGATCTCCTCCAGGGTTTCGAGGCAGTCCGCAGTGAAGGAGGGTGTGAGCACCGCGATCCGACGCACTCCCCTCTCATACAAAGCAGGCAAGACCCTGTCGGTGTATGGCTCGATCCACTTCTGCCCCGCCAGCCTCGACTGGAACGAGGTGGAGTGAGCACCATCCTCGAGATCCAGCTCCGCCGCGAGACCCCGAGTGGTCGCGTAGCACTGAGCCCGGTAACAGAAACGGTTGTCGCCGACGATCCCATCACAACAGGCATCCGTCGCCAGGCACCACCCCTTGGAGGTGTCACCCCGCCTGACCTGTTTCTCGGGAAGACCGTGGTAGCTGAACAGGGTGTGGTCGGGCCGGAAACTGCTGAGGAGTGGCCTGGCCACCGCAGCGGCGGCCTTCAGGAAACCCGGGTGGTCGTAGAACGCACCCAGGACGCGGATCTCGGGTATGTTCCAGCCACCTGCCAGCAATCCCAGCGTCTTCTCCACCGCCGATCCGCCGGCTGCCGATGCGTACTGCGGGAAGAGTGGGAGCACGATGATTCGCCGGCATCCAACCAAGGCATCCAGAGCCTCTTCTATCGAGGGATTCCTGTAGCGCATGGCGTACACGACGCGGTACGTGTCGCCGACGACACTCTGAACCCCGGCCGAGAGAGCCGCCGTGTGGAGAGTCAACGGAGACCCATCTTCGGTCCAGATCTTCTCGTAGGCCTCGGCTGAGCGTCGAGGCCGGAAGGGGAGTATCACGGCATTGAGCAGGAGGGCCCGGGCCGGAGCGGGCATGTCGAGCACTCGAGGGTCGGAGAGGAACTCGCGCAAGTACCTACGCACATCCGGCACGGATGGAGAATCGGGAGTCCCCAATTGCAGCAGGAGTACGCCGGTCAAGTCACGTGATGATGACATGAGGGGGCAACCTATCCCGTGGAGGCGCCAAACGGAAGTCATCCCCGCCGCGGCAGACCCGCACCGTCATCGGCAACGCAGATCGTCCACGGCTGCCGGCACGCCCTAACCTCCCCCGCCATGGCTATCAAGAAGATGCTCGGTGTGCTGCTGATAGCGATCACGCTGTCGGCGTGCGCCCCCGGGACCGACTCATACAGCTCGGACGACCGCGCCGGGTTCTTCAGCGGTGTCTGGCATGGCTGGATCGCCCCGGTGACGCTGGTGTGGCAGATCTTCGACGACGAAGTCCGCGTCTACGAACCCGACAACACCGGTTGGTTCTACGACTTCGGCTTCTACATCGCAGTGATCAGCGGCTTCGGCTCCATCCGGCTGTTCAGGCGCGACAAGAAGGACTGAGGCCTAGGCCGGGTCCTGTGCCTTCTCCGCGTCGCGGTGCTCTACGCGTCCGTCGGCATGCAGTGCGAACCTCCCGGAATCCCGATCGTGCACGGGACTGCGCGTGGACCATGGCCATCCGCCAAACCCCGTTCGCCTGTAGTCGAAGATCGCCGTCTGGATCTCATCGGCAGTATTCATCACGAAGGGGCCGACCTGCAGGACTGGCGCCCCGATGGGACGGCCCTGCAGCAGCAGGAACTCGGCGGGCCCGCCGTGATTGACGATCTGGGCGGGTGCATCCGACTCGAGATGCGCTCCGATACCGCTCGCCAGCCTCGATCCGTCGATGCCGACGTCATCCCCGGCGAAACAGTGCAACATGCGGTTGAGGCCTGGAGTGGCGGGGGGTAGGACCCAGGAGGCGCCAGGAGCCAGCCGGATCAGCCAGATCGCCATCTCGGATCCGGGTTGAGACGCCCACGAGTCGGGCGGGGCCGCAGGCGCCGATACGCCGTCCAGTGTTCCTGCGATGACGTCGATGAACACACCGTCGCCCGCCACGACCGTGGGGATTTCCTCGGACCAGAGCATCGAGAAATGAGCGGGCACGAGTTTGCTCTGGGGAGGGAGGTTCAGCCAGATCTGGAACAGCTCGAGCGGATTCTCCTCGTCCTGACGCAGGAGCGGGAACATCTCGGAATGCACCACGCCCGAACCGGTGGTCAACCACTGGACGTCTCCCTCGCCGTACCTGGCAGTCGCACCCAGGGAGTCCGAGTGGTCGACGTAGCCGCGCCTCACCACGGTCACCGTCTCGAAGCCGCGGTGTGGATGTTGAGGAAAGCCCGGGACGACGTCGCCGTGATACATGCTCCACCCGTCCCGGTAGCTGAAGTCCATGCCCAGGCTGCGGCCGGTCAGCGGCACCGCCGGGCCGAGAACGTCATTTCCGGGCGGATAGTGATCGACGTGATGGACGGTGAATATGAAGGGGTCGAGACCCACCCACGGAAACCCCAGTTCGACCAGTTCCTTGACCATCGCTTACTCCTCGGCGCCTGACCCGACGCTAGTTCGGCGCCCTTGCTACCGGTAGGCGGTCACTCCTCTTCGAGCATCTGCAGCAGCCGGTCGCGCACCGACTCACCAGGTTGGCGCGCCGGGGTGTCGGAGATGCGCCAGCCCTTGCGCGACGAATAGGTCAGTGCGGGCTCCTTCAGGCGCCCCTCGCCGACTTCCACGACCTCGCCGAACAGCAGCTGGTGATCTCTGATCGGAAGACGGTCGGAGACGACGACCCGCATCCATCCGACGCAGTCCCTCACCACCGGATTGCCACCGATGACCTCGATGTAGTCGCCAATGTGCTTGAACCGCCGGCCCGGATAGCTGAAGTACTGCGCCGGTTCGATCTGGTCACCCGCCAGCAGCGAGACGGTGAACCAGCCTTCCCGCTCGATGAGGGGGAAGGTGTCGTGCTTGGGGCTGATGCTGATCCCGACGATCGGATCTTCGAAGCTCAGCTGGTAGGTCCAAGTGGAGGTGTAGGCGCGGGTCACCCCGTCGCTCGTGCAGGCAACAACGTTCACGCCATATGTGAACTGCCCGATCACCCTCTTCAGGCCTGCCTCGATCATCTGCTCATCTTCGCCGGGAACCGGCGCGTTGCCCAAATATCCTGGGCGCGCGAAAAGGGGCCGGCAATACCGGCCCCTTTCCTCGACTGTGAATCTCGACTCAGGTGTCCTGCTCGCCCTTGATGACGGCCTTGACACCGCCGACGCCCGAGGCGGCTACGTCGCGCACCGCGTGGACAGCCTTCTCGCCGATCGACTCGGCTGCCTCGAAGGCACCCGACGCCGCTGCAGAAGCGGCATCCTCGAGAGAGAGGCCGACCTCTTTGGCACCGGCGATCGCTCCGGCGATCGCCCCGCTGGTCACGCCGATGACGTCGACACCCAGGTCGCCGGCACCCTTGACGAGCCCGCGAGCGGTGTTGCGGATGGCGCTGAGCGCATCGCCACCGATCTCGGCGGTCCCCCGGACGGCCCCGGTCACGGTTGCGGTGGCAGTTCCGATCATGTCGGCGCCGAGGTCCTTGGCTCCACCGATGACCGAGCTGCCCAGCGTGAAGGCGCCGTCTGCAAGGCTGACGCCGGTGGACTTGGTGGCGTTGATCAGGCCCTCGGCGATCCCGCCGACGGTCTGCGTCACGTCGCCACCGATGGCTCCGGTCCCCTTGAGAGCTGCACGCACGACGTCGGAGAGAACCCCGACCGTGACCGTGGCTACTTCGCCGACACCCTGGAGTACGCCGATCACGACACCCTTGGCGGTGCGGACCACTCCGGTCCCGACCTCGCCAACCGCGGTGAACGCACCGGTCACGACATCGCTGACCGTGGAGCTGATCGTCGTTGCGACGTCGCCCACACCCTTCACCGCGGTCACGACCGCATCACGGGCAACATCCGCTGCACCGGTGACGATCGATCCCGTGCCCTTGAGCAGACCTGTGATGCTCTGCCGCACCCGTCCGCCAGCACTTCCTTCTGTCATCTCGCACTCCTTCCGTCTCGGCCGATCTGGCCTCCTGGGACCACCATCGCACGGCAGGTGCGGTCCGTCCATGACCACCAGCGAGGTTCGCCCGACAGGATTCGGGCAGGAATCTGCCAGGCGCTTGGCAGGCGGCTGCCGGATCCGGCGCGGTAGCCTCGCCCCATGCGAAGGCGTATCGGGGTCAGCGGCGGCAGCACAACCTGGCGGCGCGGCATGATGGCGATCCTCGAGGACGCGGGCTTCACCGCGGTCGACGTCCCGGAACTCGACGAGTTCCAGCCGGGACGAGATGGGGTGGCGGTGGTGCTCAGGTCGGACTCGACCGATCTGGGGGAACCGCTGGAGCACGTTCGAGACGAGTATCCGGCCATCCCGATCATCGTGTCTGCACCCGAACTCGACCTCGGCGCGTTCGCATCGATGATCCGGGCAGGGGCGGCCATGGCCATCGACGACCACACCGACGTCGACTACTACGGGGTCATCGTCGATGCAGCGCTCAAAGACCGAGCCTCGGTCCCCAGGGAACTCCTCGCAGCGCTAGCCGCCCGGATACCGGCGACCCCCGAATCGTCGGCCTGGGTCACCGACACCGAAGCGGGTTGGTTGGTCGCCCTGGCCGAAGGGACCACCGTCGCCGATCTCGCCAACCGGGACGGCTATTCGGAGCGAGAGATGTTCCGCCTGCTCGGAAACACCTACAAGCGGATCGGCGTGGAGAACCGCACGGAGGCGATCATCTGGGCCACCCGCCACGGCCTGCTCGACGGCTGAAGGGTTCGATCGCGCCCTAGACCACCACGCTCACGGAGGCGGTCCCAAACACCCCACGAGCCTCCAGCTCCAGCGCCCCGGTGGCATATGCCCAGTCCCCCCGATCCACGTCCCACCATCTGAGTTGGTCGAGGGCGACCTCGATGTCCAGAGCTGTGCTTTCACCGGGGTCGAGGTGGCGCTTCTGAAAGGCCACCAGCCGTCGATTCACTCCGCCCAGGTCTCTCGCATACACCTGGACCACCTCGGCGCCGTGGCGATCACCGGTGTTCGCGAGGTTCGCCGTCAACTTCACCGCACCGTGACCCGAGGCGGCTGCGAGGTCCGACAGCTCGAAGGAGGTGTAGGACATCCCGTGGCCGAATCGGAACAGCGGCTCGAGACCGGCGCGATCGAATGCCCGGTAGCCGACGTGGATCGAGTCGTCGTAGTGGATCTGGCCGTCTTTGCCGGGCCACCCGGCCAAGGACGGATGCTGGGTCGAGTCGACCGGGAAGGTCACCGGCAGCCGGCCACCAGGATCGGAGCGGCCCAAGAGCACGTCGGCGATCGCCGCGCCAGCCTCCTGGCCGCCGTACCAGACGTGCAGAACGGCCCTGACGTCGTTCAGCCAGGGCATCTCGAGCGCCGACCCACCGGTCAGGACGACAACCGTGTTGGGCTGGGCAGCGGCGACCTCGGCTATCAGCCGGTCCTGATCGCCGGGCAGTCGCAGATCGGGCCGGTCGAAACCCTCGCTCTCCCACTCTCCGTTGAGGCCGGCCACCACGATGGCAACGTCGGCCTCGGATGCCGCTGCCACGGCCTCCGCGATGGGATCGTCCGTCCCGGGTACCAGGCACCCGACTCCCAGCCAGCGCCAGCGCTCGCCAGGGACTGACGCGTACTCGACGGTCAACGCGACGGCCTCACCCTCGGACATCTCCAGCTGCCAGGCGTGGGGACCGACACCACTCCCCTCCCATTCGTCGACGACCTGAGATTCGCCGGCCCAGACCCGCAGTCTCCCCGCTCCAGAGGCGACGAAGGTGTGGACACCCGCGGCGTCGGCCCGGTATTCGCCCGACATGCGCACCGAGAAGTCGTCGTGATCGACCCATTCGTCGCCATCGCCGAAGAAGGCGAGGTAGGTCTTGGGTGTGGCCAGCACTCGCACCGGCTCGTCGCCCGGCGACCGCCCGCGAAAGTACTCCACGAGGAAACCGGAGGCACCATCGCCGTGGCTCAACCGCGATGCGTCCAACTGCGGAGGGTTGCGATGACTGGCGCAGCCAAAGGACCAGGTGACCGTGGTGCCTGCGGGGACGCTGGAGCGGATTCCGTCCAGTATCGAGACCACCCTGTGAGCGTTGACAGCCGAGCTTCCCCCGCCCTGGTGGGGTGTGTTCTTCGCTCCCTCGCCGATGACCGCAATCGTTCTCTCGGCCGCAAGCGGGAGCGCGCCGCGGTTGGTCAGCATGACGATCGACTCCGCGGCGACCTTGCGGGAGAGGGCCCGGTCGCCGTCCCGCTCGTCCGCCCGCTCGGCATCGGCTCGCGGCTGGGTCCGCTCGATCAACTCGAGGATCCTGGCCACCTTGCGGTCGATGTCGGCCTCCTCCACCGCGCCCGACTCCAGCCCGGCCCGGATGTTCTCTTCGGACATCCAGCGAGCGGGACCGGGCATCTCCAGGTCCAGACCCGAACTCACCACGCCCGGCCCGTAGGTTCCGAACCAATCGCTGATCACGGCACCGTCGAATCCGAAGTCGTCGCGGAGAACATCATCCAGCAGCGGGTTCTCGGACGCGGTCACGCCGTTGATCGTGTTGTAGGCCGACATGGCGGCCCAGGGTTTCGACTCCTCGACAGCGATTCGAAACGGTTCCAGATATACCTCTCGAAGGGCCGCTTCGTCGACGCGAGCGTCGATGGTGAACCTGTCGGTTTCCTGGTCGTTGCAAACGAAGTGTTTGATGCAGGCCCCGACGCCCTCGGACTGGATGCCCCGGATGTATCCGGCCGCGATGCGACCCGAGAGATACGGATCCTCGGAGAAGCACTCGAAGTTGCGCCCTGCATTGGGCACCCTGGGGATGTTGACAGTGGGGCCGAGGAGCACCGAAGCCCCCTTCGCCCGGGTCTCGTGAGCGAGCGCTCGCCCCACGGACTCGATGAGGTCTGGGTCGAAGGTGGCGCCCATCGCCGCCCCGACGGGGAAACTGGTCGATGTGGGACCGTGGTTTCCGTCGGCGCCTCTGGCGCCGTTCGGTCCGTCGGTCACCTTCAGTGCCGGGATGCCAAGCCGCTCCACGGCACGGGTCTCCCACAAGTTGCTTCCCGAGAGAAGACCCATCTTCTCTTCCATCGTCAACGCTCCGAGCATCTCTGCAACCCAGTCACTCATCCGCTTCCTCCTGTGAGAACTCGACGGTGAAGACGACCTTCGAGATCGACCCATCGGACGCGAAGATCGATGCAGATGATCCCTCGTCGAGGACAGCACCCGTCCGGTGCTTGGCGCGGCCATCGGCGTACAGGACCTCCACCGACGACTGCGACCCTGCATGTAGCTCGACAGGAACCCGGCAGACGGTGAGTCTCGCAGGCGTCGTGCCCATCAGTTCCTCGGCCGGAAGCAGCCCGGGCTCGACGGCAATACGACCGGCGATCACCCGGAGGCCGATCTCCCCCATACGGGTGAGGATCTCCTCCTTCACCTGACCGGTCATGCCCGGTTGCTGGGCGCCTGCGTGCGCCGGTGTGTGCGAGTAGCAGTCGGTGGGTATGGCGCCGTAACTCTCAGGGTCCTTTCCGAACCCGAGGCCCGATCTGACCTGCCGATACAGCACAGCGAGCCGGGCGCCGGCGTCCGAGGCCCCGGCTGCGACCGAGTCGCGGTACACCTCCTGCACGGCCAGCAGGAGCTTGGCCACCATGTGCCAGTAGACGGAACCGATGCCTTCGTACCCGTACATCGCGCCGGAACGACCGGTGAAGGAGTGGTGGCGAAAGACCTGCTCGTATACATCGGAGACGAGATCGCGAACGCGCCCGTCACATCCGGACGCGTCGAGGGCCGCCTCGAGGGCAGGGCGGTTGATGAGCCCCTTGGCGAAGTGCAGCCCGCCGCCAGAGTCCCGCGTCAGCACGGAGCCGATCAGCGGCTCCAATACCGGATGGGCGTCGAGTAGCCCCTGGGGAAGTTCGTTGCGATCGAGGAACGACGGGAGGCGGCGCGCTGGATAGAGCATGAACGAGTGCTGATCGGGGCGATACATCTCCGAGGCGTAGAGGGCATCGATGACATCGGCGCACACGGCAGGGTCGAGCGCTCGCGACGAGAGAGCGGCGACCTGGCCTTCGAGCATCGGACCCAAGCGGTCGACCGAGGCTGAGAGGTCATCCGGGAATCCCACCAGGTTGTACGAGTCGAACAACCCGTCAGGCCTGCGAGCAGAGGCAATCGAGGCCCGCAGATGTCGAAGGGCCGTGTCACAGAACCGCTCGATCGAGGCGGAAGTCACCGCGACCATCGGTCTGGAGAACTCGCTCGGCACAGCGGTCCGGTAAGCGGAGCCGACCGCCCCGAGAGCATCCATCATCTCCCGCCTCTTGGCGTCGTCGACGTTGCCATCGAGCGTCGATCCTTCGAAGCCCTCCAGAACGGCGGTCAGATCGGACAACCAGCGAGCCACCGGTACGGACATCATCAGCGGCTCTCCCGCGGGAAGACCCTTGATGTAACGCAGATAGCGGTGCAGGTAGAAAAGGGTCACCATCGAGAGCCCGTATCCGGCCAGAGCGTTGTTGGCATCGTTCCATTCCGGCCTCTGCGTGTTCATCCAGATGCCGCCGTGCGGAACGAACGCTGTGATCTTCGCGAGGGCAGGAACGAGGAGCTTCTCCATGAGTCCCACCCTCACCAGGCGGCCATCGGCACCGAACGTGAGCCGCCCATCCGTGCCGATCGCGTCCACCCGGCGTTCGATTTCACCCTGGCGTTCGTAGTCGAAGGAGATCGTGTTGCGGGGGTTGCTCACCATGGTCTCGTGGCCGGCGAGCACGTAGGGAACGTCGGCGTAGGTGAAGACCGGACGGCTGAGCCATGGATGGATACCACCGGGGTCGAACGCCTCCCACCCCTCGAGAAGCCGCAGCAGGTAGACGATCTGATGGTCTCCCCAGTAACCGATGTTGCTCCACGGATCGTCGGGTTCGGGGATCTCCCAATCGATTCCGTTTCTGGTGATCCGGTACGGGTTGTGGCCGTCCGCGGTCGACGCGTTCACGAACTTGGCCACGACGTTCGCGAAGTACCCGGGATACGAGTGGAGGAGCGCCTCCCAGTTCTGGAAGATGTCCCTCCAGTTGCCCTCGTAAAAGAGCAATTCGCTGCCGTCTGCGGCTTGCGTCATGATCGAGAAACGATTCCATGGGCGGCTCGGGTCGCCGTGTCGCCTAGAGAAGGTGAGGGGCAGATACTCGAGCACCATGCGGATCAGGTCCGGATCACCGCTCGAAAGCGCGAGCGATCGGAGCACCTCCAGATCGACCCACTCCCCGAGGCCGCGGATCTCGTCGCCATGAGAGGCGAAGACGGCCCGATTCCGGGTGCCGATGAAATCGAGAAGATCGGCGACCGGCAGCCGGTAGACATGGGGAAACACGCCACCCCGCATGCAGTTGAAGAGGACGTTGGAGAGATGGTGGGCATCAGCCACCCGGTCGCCCGTCGACTGAAATGCGTCCGCACCGGCGAGGAGGATCCTCAGACGGTCGTTGCCCGAAGCGATGTCACCGCGGACCCGGACGACGGCGTCAGGGGTGGCCGCGAAGCGGACCCGGTCTCGGAGCGTCGCATGGCCGAGTCCGGTGTCGGCGACGATCGTCCACGAAACCGCATCGCCCGGCTCGACCTGGACGGCACCGCGAAGCAGGTAAGAGCCGCGGCGTCCAGTGAGTAGGTCGGTGGGAGGGTGGCCCCGTCCGTGGAGCATCGCCGCGATCACACGTTCGTCGAGGTGGATCTCGGCGTCCCATCCTGCCGACCACACGAGCGTCGAAGCCAGGGCTTCTGCCGGCTCGGCGCGGTCGCTGACGAGCGACTCGAGAGAAAAGACACCGGCCGACCCCCACCGGCCCGTCTCGGATCGCTTGTAGGCGTCGACGAGATTGGATGAGACCTGTTCCATACCTGCGTCCACCCCGGCGGGCATCACATCGAGAAGACCATCGAGCACCTCGAGAGTGGCGCCCCCGGAGTCGATGTTCACGATCTCGGAGGTCCGCACCCAGCCGTTGTCGCGAGATGGCTCCCACGTCATCCGGAACTGGAGACCCCAGACCGCGTTCGTCTCTTCGAACACGATCCTGTTGCCGAGCACGCTCTTCGACACGGCCCTGGTGCACCCTTCGCCCACAACGGGCCCGAGCGGTCGCCAGAGCAGGCGAGACCCATCCACGACGCGGGCCACCACCGTGACCGGTCCGGTGATTCCCGCCGCCCGGTGAATCCGGTCGTCGGTCTCATAGGGGAAGAGGGCGTTGTCGCGGTCGATGCGGCCGGCGGTCAGGGCGGTGGTGCTCGAGACGAACATCCACAGGTCACAGTCCGACACGACGCTCATCAAGAACGGCTCCATGTTCTCGAGCCCTTCGATGCGGTAGTGCTCGATGCCGTCGACGGTTGTCAAGCCGCCGGCGACGGGAGTACGCCCGGTGCTACGCGTCTCCAGATCCATCAGGAGTCGCACCTCCCCACCGTGCCGAGCGGCTCACCATCAGTCGAAAGGCCATAGCCGAAGGGGTATCTGGCGCCATCACACGAACCCATCTGGAGGCTCCCCAGGGCTTCGATGGAGGAGGGCCACGTGTATGGGAGCACGCCTGCGAAAGCCTCTTCACCTGTCAGCACATCGACGATCCCAGCACCCTCCGAACCGGGCAGCCAGGCAACCACCAGGGCATCGGCGCTGTCAAACTCGGGCCCCAGCACCAGCGGACGCCCGGTGATGAGGACCACCACCAGCTTGTCCACCTTTGGCCGCATCCGGCGGATGACCTCCACCTCCGAGCCCGGCAGCATCAGCGACTCGCTGTCGCCTCTCCCCTCGGCGTAGGGCCGCTCACCGACGACGGCGATTCCCAGCGGAGCGACATCCGTACGGTTGTCGAACTTCCCGAAGCGGTCGTACTCGATAGTGGACGACACGGCGGTGAGGGCGTCGAAGATGCTCGTGCCACCGGCGACGTCGCCCGAGTCGCCCTGCCAGCTGATGGTCCATCCGCCCGACTGGATACCAACGTCATGTGCGGCTGCACCACCGAGAAGGACCGTGCCTCCGTCTGTGTCGATCGGCAGTGTTTCGCCATCGGTCTCGAGAAGGACCATCGATCGGGCCACCGCTCGGCGGGCAAGCGCCCTGTGCTCATCGGAACCGACAGATGCGAGTAGATCGGACGTCGGCATCGGCGACTCGAAGAGGCCCATCGCGAACTTCACCCGGAGGATCCTCCGCACCGCCTCGTCGATGCGCTCCTCGATGACGTCCCCCTGGGTCACGGCCCCGCGCAGCGCCCTGATGAAGAGCTCATACTCGGAGGGCACCATCACCATGTCGATCCCGGCATTGACGGACTGGACGATCGAGCCGTACAGATCGCCCGGTTTGACCTGATCGACTGCGGCCCAGTCGGAAACCACGAATCCGTCGAACCCGAGCTCTCCACGGAGCATGTCGGTGAGCAGATAGCGGTCGCCGTGGACCTTGCCGTTCTCCCAGCTGGAGTAGGACGCCATGACCGTCACCGCGCCGGTTTCGAATGCGGCCAAGTACGGGTATACGTGGACAGAGCGGAGCTCGTCCTCGCCCGCCAGTGTCACACCCTGGTCGATCCGGTACACCGTCGAGGTGCCCCAACCCGTGCCGCCGTCTCCCACGAAATGCTTGGGTGTGGCGACCACGGCCGTGTCTTCGGCGAGATCTGCACCCTGAAGGCCGCGGACGACAGCCGCTCCAAGCAGGGACACGAGCTCCGGATCCTCGCCAAAAGCCTCATAGGTCCGACCCCAGCGGACGTCCTGCGGGACGGCGAGGACCGGTGAGTAGTTCCAGCGAATCCCGGTGGCGGCCGTCTCTTCGGCCGTCGCCCTGGCAATCTCCTCTACGAGAACGGGATCCCTCGTGGCTCCCAGCCCCACGTTGTGCGGAAAGATCGTGGCTCCGCGCAGATTGTTGTGGCCGTGAACGGCATCCACCCCGTAGATGACCGGGATTCCCAGCCGGGTGGCGAGGGCGGCGTCCTGAAAGGCCCCGACCATCTCGCGCCAGGCTTCGGGGTTGTTGGGGCGGGGCGTGCCTCCGCCCCCGCTGAGCAGCGCACCGATCGCGTACTCACGCACCTCTTCCGGGCTGATGGACCCTTTCTCGACGAGGGTCATCTGCCCGAGCTTCTCGTCCAGCGTCATCCGGCCGAGCAGGTCCTCGACGCGCTCGTCGACCGGAACCGACGGGTCCAGGTAGGCGGGATCGGCGGCGGTGGCAGCGGTGGTTGCCGGGACTTCGACCGTGGTAGTGGTGGTGGACTCGCTACCCGACCCACAGGCAGCCAAGGCGACCAACGCCGTGAGCGCTCCGGCCACCACTCCGGAGCGAACACGGCGACGGTCGGACCCGGACCGGGACTCGAGTGGCCCGTCCGGGTCATCCCCGGGAGGAATCGGGGAGGTATTGGTCATGGGGCAGGAGGTTCATACTCGAATGCGCCCACATCGCATCTCGATCCCTGAGGGCGAGCAATCCCACGCTGGTCGGTAGCCGGGCAGGCGTCTGCGCCCGCGGTGTCGATCGCCAGGCTGCCGGCGAGCAATGCGTGCGTCGCCGTTGGCCCACCGTTGTCGGCCAGCGGTCCTATCAGGGCATCCCAGACGATCTGGTCGCTGGAGACGCGATTGCAGCTGTCATCCTGGACGACGTTGTGTCCTGCCGACACGACATTGCCCACGGTGCCCGAGTCGAACCTCTCGCAGGCGTACCTCTGGTTCCCGGTGATGATCGTGTCTCTCAGGGTGAGCGTCGGAACGAAGCCGCCACCAAACTGGCCGATGA
>JBFGRR010000002.1:0-26038 GCA_041567215.1 Acidimicrobiia bacterium
AGATGGTTATGCCTGGTGACAATACGGAGATGTCGGTGGAGTTGATTACGCCGATTGCGATGGATGCTGGGCAGCGTTTCGCGATTCGTGAGGGTGGTCGGACGGTTGGTGCCGGCCGGGTCACCAAAATCACCAAATAGATGTTGATGAGTGTGTCCCGGTTTACAGGAAATGAGCTCTGATGGCTGAAGGACAAAAGATCCGGATCCGATTGAAGGCTTACGACCACCAGGTGGTCGACGAGTCTTCGCGGAAGATCGCCGAAACGGTCATCCGGACGCAGGCCAAGATCAAGGGTCCGGTGCCCCTCCCGACGGAGATCCACCGGTACTGCGTCATCCGTGGTCCACACGTGCACAAGGACTCGCGCGAGCACTTCGAGCTGCGCATCCACAAGCGTCTGATCGACATCGTCGAGCCGACGCCGAAGACCGTGGATTCGTTGATGCGTCTCGATCTTCCCGCCGGTGTGGAAGTGGAGATCAAGCTGTGAACGCCATACTCGGAGAGAAGCTGGGCATGACCCAGATCTTCGATGACGAAGCCCGGGCGATCCCGGTCACGGTCATCAAGGCTGGACCATGCCACGTCGTCCAGATCAAGCGGCCCGAGACCGATGGCTATTCCGCCGTGCAGATCTCGTTCGGCGAGGTGAAGCCCTCGAGGATCTCCAAGCCCGAGGCAGGGCACCTGGCCAAGGCCGGCGTCGCCCCTTCAGGGCAACTGGTCGAGGTCCGTGTCGACGACCCGAGCGCCTACCAGGTCGGCCAGGAGATCACGATCGCCGACATCTTCGTCAAGGGGAACAAGGCGGACGTGACCGGCGTGTCCAAGGGTAAGGGCTTTCAGGGCGTGATGAAGCGTCACAACTTCTCAGGCCAGGGAGCCAGCCACGGCAACCACAAGAGCCATCGTGCCCCGGGCTCGATCGGCGCCTGTGCGACCCCGTCGCGGGTGTTCAAGGGAATGAAGATGGCAGGCCGCATGGGCGGCGACCGCACCACGATCCTCAACCTCGAGGTGGTGGAAGTCGATTCCGAGCGGAGCCTGCTGCTCCTCGGTGGTGCGGTGCCCGGTCCCAATGGGACGATCGTCATCGTCCGCGAGGCCGTGAAGGGAGCCAGCCGTGGCTGACATCAAGGCACCGCTCTTCAAGGCGGATGGAACGGCCCAGGGCGAGGTGAAGCTCGACCCGGAAGTCTTCGGCATCGAGCCGAACATGGCGGTCATGCACCAGGTGGTCACGGCGCAACTCGCCGGGGCACGCGCCGGCTCCGCCAACACCAAGACCCGCGGAGAGGTTCGCGGCGGTGGCGCCAAGCCATGGCGCCAGAAGGGAACCGGACGTGCCCGCCAGGGTTCGATCCGTGCCCCCCATTTCGTCGGCGGCGGTGTGGCCCACGGCCCCAAGCCGCGTGACTACTCGCAGCGCACGCCCAAGAAGATGAAGAGACTCGCCCTCCGCTCGGCCCTCTCGGCCCGCGCCTCGGAGCAGGCGGTGAAGGTCGTCGACACGATCGACTGGTCCGTGCCCAAGACGAAGGCGGCCGTCGGTCTCCTCGACAAGATGGGTGTTTCGGGCAAGACGCTCCTGGTCATCAACCGCCACGATGCAGTGGCGGCCCGGGCTTTCGGCAACCTTCCCCACGTGCTCATCAGCGAGCCCGGTCACCTCACCACTTATGACGTCCTCTGGGCCGACCACGTGGTGTTCACGTCGAGCACCGTGGACGCGGTCGGGCGCAAGAGCGCCTTCGAGGTCACCGCATCCGACTTCGTGAAAGAAGACGGAGGTTCGAAGTGAAGAACCCGCGCGACATCATCATCGAGCCGGTCGTTTCGGAGAAGTCCTACGACCTGATCGAGAAGCTCAACACATACACGTTTGTCGTGGACAAGCGTTCCAACAAGACCGAGATCAAAGAGGCGATCCAGTCGATCTTCGAGGTCAAGGTCACCAGCGTCAACACCCAGAACCGCCCCGGCAAGGTGAAGCGGACCGGGTGGGTCAAGGGCAGGCGCGCCAACGTCAAGCGAGCATTGGTCACGCTCGCTGCAGGCGATTCGATCGACCTGTTCGGAGTTTGAGATGGCAGTGAGAAAGCGCAAGCCGACATCGGCAGGCCGGCGGTTCCAGACCGTCTCCGACTTCGCCGAGATCACCAAGAGCACACCCGAGAAGTCGCTTCTCGGCAGCAAGAAGACGACTGCCGGTCGCAACGTCTACGGGCGTGTCACCTCGCGCCATCGCGGCGGCGGCCACAAGCAGCAGTACCGGATCATCGATTTCCGCCGCACCAAGGACGGGATCCCCGCCAAGGTCGCCGCGGTCGAGTACGACCCGAACCGGAACGCCCGGATTGCGCTGCTCCACTACGCCGACGGCGAGAAGACCTACATCCTGCATCCGGTCGGTGTCCAGGTGGGAGACATGCTCTCGTCTGGATCGAGTGCCGACATCCGGCCCGGCAATGCGCTGCCTCTGCGCAACATCCCCGCCGGTACCACAGTGCACGCCATCGAGATGCGCCCCGGAGGCGGAGCCAAGCTGGCTCGCTCGGCGGGTGCCTCGGTCCAGTTGATGTCCAAGGAGGGCGATGTCGCCTTGCTGCGCCTCCCCTCCGGCGAGATGCGCCAGGTCCCCCTCGACTGCCGGGCCACCGTCGGCCAGGTCGGCAACACCGAGGCGGAGTTGGTCAAGCTCGGCAAGGCCGGCCGTATGCGCTGGAAGGGCGTTCGCCCCCAGACCCGCGGCGTTGCCATGAACCCGGTGGACCATCCGCTCGGCGGCGGCGAAGGCCGCTCGTCTGGTGGGCGCCATCCGGTCAGCCCCTGGGGCAAGCCCGAGGGTCGCACCCGGTCGAAGAAGAAGCAGTCCAACAAGTACATCGTTCGCCGTCGCAGCACGAAGGGTCGGAGGTAGCGCATGGCACGCAGTCTGAAGAAGGGACCCTTCGTCGACGATCACCTGATCGAGAAGATCGAAGGGCTCAACAACCGAGGGGACAAGCGGGTGGTCCGTACCTGGAGCCGCCGCTCGACCATCGTCCCCGAGATGATCGGGCACACGATCGCCGTCCACGACGGACGCCGGCACGTTCCCGTGTACATCACCGAGTCGATGGTCGGTCACAAGCTGGGCGAGTTCGCCCCGACCCGAACCTTCCGCGGCCACGCCGGCAAGAGGGAAAGGGCGGTGCGCCAGCCATGAAGGTCCGCGCCCAGGCCAAATACATCCGGCAGTCGCCGTACAAGGTGCGACGCATCCTCGACCTCGTGCGCGGGCTCTCCGTGGGCGAGGCCGAGTTGGTGCTCCGGCACACACCCCATCGCGCCGCCGAGCCGATCGTCAAGACCCTCAAGTCTGCAGTCGCCAACGCAGAGCACAACCACGCGCTGGATGCAGATGTCCTTTTCATTTCCGAGGCCTTTGCCGATGAGGGACCCACCCTCAAGCGGTTCCGTCCTCGCGCCCGTGGCCGGGCCACTCGCATCCGTAAGCGGACCAGCCACATCACGATCGTCGTATCCGACCGGGAGGTGAACTGATGGGTCAGAAGGTGCACCCTTACTCCTTCCGGCTGGGAATCGTCACGGACTGGAAGTCCAAGTGGTATTCCGACAAGGACTACGTGGAACTCGTACACGAGGACTGGCGTATCCGTGATTACCTGACCAACGAACTGCGTCGCGGAGCCGTGTCGCGTGTCGACATCGAGCGCACTCGCGACCGTGTGGTCGTCGAGATCCACACGGCACGCCCCGGTGTGGTCATCGGCCGCCGCGGCTCGGAGGCCGAGCGTCTGCGCAGCGGTCTCGAGGCGATCGCATCGAAGCCGGTGAAGCTCAACATCATCGAGCTCAAGGACTCGGAGACCGATGCCCAGCTGCTCGCTCAGGGGATCGCCGACCAGCTCGAGAACCGTGTCGCCTTCCGTCGCGCCATGAAGAGGGCCGTCGCCTCGGCCACCAAGGCCGGCGCCGAAGGTGTGCGCGTCGAGTGCAAGGGCCGCCTCGGCGGGTCCGACATGGGCCGCCGCGAGTGGTACCGCGAAGGTCGTGTGCCTCTGCACACGCTGCGGGCAGACATCGACTTCGGCACCGCAACCGCCCGCACCACCGTCGGCGCCATCGGCATCAAGGTCTGGGTCTACAAGGGCGACGTGGTCCGACGCTCGTCGAGCACCGACAAGATCGCCGCCGAGGCCGCACTCGCGACCGGCGGGCCGGCGCGTCGTGCCGCCCCGGCGAAGGCCCGGGCCGAGCATGCCGCCGGTGGTGATAAAGTTCCCCGCCTCATCGAGGCCGGTGGCGGCAAGCGCCTGATCGAAGCCGGTGGCGGCAAGCGGGAAGGCAAGCGGGTCATCGAGGCCGGCGGCGGGAAGAAACTCGACGCCGACATGGCCGAGGCCGAGTTCAAAGAAGAGCGGACCGTGCTCTCCAAGATCGAGCCGATCGTGCCCGTCCTGGAGCCCGAGCCCGAAGCAGACGTGGAGACCGAAGAGGTTCCCGCGGCCGAATCCACACCGGAAGCGGTCGAGTCCACACAGGAAGAGGAGTAAGCCGTCATGTTGATGCCCAAGCGCGTGAAGCACCGAAAGGTGCATCGCGGTCGCCGGAGAGGCGTTGCCAAGGGCGGCACGACCGTGAACTTCGGTGAGTACGGGATTCAGGCCGTTGAAGAGGCCTGGATCACCGCTCGCCAGATCGAGTCTGCCCGTATCGCGATCACCCGAACCATCAAGCGCGGCGGCAAGGTGTGGATCACGATCTTCCCGGACAAGTCCGTGACGGCGAAGCCTGCCGAGACCCGGATGGGATCCGGCAAGGGCAACCCGGAGTTCTGGGTGGCCGTCGTGAAGCCGGGAAGGGTGATGTTCGAACTCGCCGGTGTGCCGGAGGACCTCGCCCGAGAGGCGATGCGCCGTGCCGGCCACAAGCTTCCGATCAAGACCCGATTCGTCACGAGGGAGGACTGATGAAGGCTTCCGACCTCAAAGAGATGACCCCGGTCGAGCTCACCGAGCTCCTGGCCGAGGCCAAGGAAGAGTTGTTCAATCTCCGTTTTCGGCTGGCCACCAACCAGCTCGACAACACGGCCCGGATCCGGGCCACGAAGAAAGACATCGCCCGCATCCTGACAGTGATGCGGGAACAGGAAATCGAAGCGTGGCGGGCCCAGCAGGCCGCTGCAGGGAGGAATGCGTGATGGAGCGTGCTCGACGCAAGGTGCGCGTGGGCGTCGTCGTCTCCGACGCGCGGGACAAGACAGTGACCGTGGCCGTGCCCACTTCTTTCAAGCACCCGCGGTACGACAAGGTGGTGAGGCGGAGCTCGAAGTTCCACGCACACGACGAATTCGAGTCCCGCACCGGTGACACGGTCCGGATCATGGAGACCAAGCCGATCTCGAAGCAGAAGAGGTGGCGCGTGGTCGAAGTGGTGGAGCGGGCCCGATGATCCAGCAGGAATCCCGCCTCAAGGTGGCCGACAACAGCGGCGCTCGCGAGGTCCTCTGCATTCGCGTTCTCGGCGGTTCCACCCGCCGCTACGCGGGCATCGGGGACATCATCGTGGCCGCGGTCAAGGACGCCACCCCGGGCGGAACGGTGAAGAAGGGCGAGGTCGTCAAGGCGGTCGTCGTCCGCACGAAGAAATCGAAGCGGCGCCAGGACGGCACCTACATCCGCTTCGACGACAACGCCTGCGTGATCATCGACAACAACCAGCAGCCGCGCGGAACCCGCATCTTCGGGCCGGTGGCACGCGAGCTGCGCGACAAGAAGTTCATGAGGATCGTCTCGCTGGCCCCGGAGGTGCTCTGATGAGGCTGCGTGAAGGCGACAAGGTGATGGTGATCGCCGGCAAGGATGCCGGTAAGGAGTCGCGCATCGAGAAGACGTTCCCCAGGGAGGACATGATCCTCGTGGAGGGCGTCAACACGGCGAAGCGGCACTCCAAGCCGCGCGGTCAGACGATGCAGGGCGGCATCATCGACAAGGACATGCCGATCCACGTCTCGAACGTGATGATCGTCTGTGCCGACTGTGGGCCGACCCGTATCGGGCACCGCGTCGACGAGAAGGGCAAGCACCGCGTTTGCCGCAAGTGCGGAGGTGATCTGTGACCCCTCGTCTCAAGACCAAGTACCTCGAGCAGGTCGCTCCCGCTCTGAAGAAGGATCTCGGCCTGGACAACGTCATGCAGGTGCCGAGGTTCTCGAAGATCGTCGTGAACATGGGGATCGGCGAGGCGGTCAACGATCGCAAGCAGATCGAGGGTGCCACCGAGGAACTCCGGCTGATCACCGGCCAGCAGCCGCGCCTCAACAAGGCGAAGGTGTCGGTCGCCGGGTTCAAGGTCCGCCAGGGAATGCCCGTAGGCGTCTCCGTGACGCTGCGCGGCGACCGCATGTGGGAGTTCTTCGACCGGCTCCTGGCCGTGGCGATTCCCCGCATCAGGGACTTCCGTGGTCTCAACCCCAAGTCATTCGACGGACGGGGCAACTACTCGTTCGGTGTGACCGAGCAACTCATCTTCACCGAGGTGGATTTCGACAAGGTAACGGCGACTCGCGGTATGGACATAACCATCTGCACGACGGCCACCGACAACGCGCAGGCAAAGGCGTTGCTGGAGGCGTTCGGATTCCCGTTCCGTAGGCAAGAAGCCCGCACGTGACGGGAGGAGTCTGATGGCCAAGAAATCGTTGATCGCAAAGAACAAGAGAGAGCCAAAGTTCAAGGTGCGCGCGTACAACCGCTGCAAGAAGTGCGGCCGCTCGCGCGCCTACATGCGGGACTTCGGCTTGTGCCGTATCTGCATGCGTGAGCTGGCCAGCCGTGGCGAGCTCCCCGGTGTCCGAAAGGCCTCGTGGTAATCATGATGACCGATCCAATCGCAGACATGCTGACGAGGATCCGCAACGGTGTTGCCGTCGGCAACACCAAGGTGGTCATGCCTTCTTCGAAGATGAAGGAGTCGATCGCCCGAATCCTCGCAACCGAGGGTTTCATCGACCGCTACGAGGTGAAGAGCTCCGGCCCCGGGGCCGAGTTGACCATCGTCCTCAGGTACGGCGACAAGCGCAACCCGGCGTTGAAGGGCATCAAGCGGATCTCCAAGCCCGGGCACCGCATCTATCGCGGCTCGGGCGACATCGGTCGTGTGCAGGGTGGGCTCGGAGTGGCGATCATCTCGACGTCACAGGGCCTCATCTCCGACCGCGATGCCCGCAGGCGCCGTCTCGGCGGCGAGATCGTGTGTGAGGTCTGGTGACATGAGTCGTATCGGAAAGATGCCGCTGACACTGCCGGCCGGCGTGGAGGTCGAGGTCTCGGGCCAGTCCGTGCAGGTCAAGGGTCCCAAAGGGACTCTGGCCGCCGACTTCTCCGAGCGCGTCAGCGTGTCGGTGGAAGACGGTGTCGCCGCCGTGACCAGAGAGGATGATTCCCGCGAGGCTCGTGCCTTGCACGGCCTGACCCGTGCGCTGCTGGCCAACATGGTCACCGGCGTTTCGGCGGGCTACACCAAATCGCTGGAGATCGTCGGAGTGGGCTACCGGGCCGTGCTCAAGGGCAGGGACCTGGAGATGCAGCTCGGGTTCAGCCATCCGGTGAACATCACCGCACCCGAGGGCATCAGCTTCGAGGTCCCCGAACCCACCAAGGTGCTCGTCTCGGGCATCGACAAGCAGAAGGTGGGTCAGGTCGCGGCCAACATCCGCAAGCTCCGTCCCCCCGAGCCGTACAAGGGCAAGGGAGTGCGGTACACCGGCGAGTACGTGCGCCGCAAGGCCGGAAAGGCAGGTAGGTGATGAGGGGTTCTCGTTTGGATGCCCGCGCTCGACGCCACGCCCGCGTGCGCAAGAACGTCCGTGGCACGGCCGAGCGTCCACGCCTGGCCGTGTACCGGTCCAACCGCTACATCTACGCCCAGGTGATCGACGACCTCGCCGGCTCGACGGTGGCGGCCGCCTCCTCTCAGGAGAGCGACCTGCGTTCGAAGAATCTGTCGGTCGAGACGGCCACAGAGGTCGGCAAGCTGGTGGCGGAACGCGCCAAGGCTGCCGGTGTCGATGCCGTCGTGTTCGATCGCGGCGGTTACAAGTTCCATGGAAGGGTCAAGGCCCTCGCCGATGGCGCCCGGGAAGGGGGTCTCGAGTTTTGAGACAGCAGCAATCATCCAGCGACCAGCAATACGACGAGCGGGTCATCCAGATCAATCGTGTGGCCAAGGTCGTCAAGGGCGGCCGCCGGTTTTCGTTCACCGCGCTCGTGGTGGTCGGAGACGGGAACGGCCAGGTCGGGATCGGCTACGGGAAGGCCAAAGAGGTCCCCGCCGCCATCCAGAAGGGCATGGAGATCGCCCGTCGTTCGATGGCGCCGATCCCCATGGCAGGCCAGACCATCATCCACGAGATCACCGGACGCCACGATGCGTCCAAGGTGTTGATCAAGCCGGCCGCGCCCGGTACCGGTGTCATCGCCGGTGGAGCGGTGCGTCAGATCCTCGAGGCCGCGGGCATCAAGGATGCCCTCGGCAAGTCGATGGGTTCGCCCACCCACCTGAACGTGGCACGCGCCACCATGAAGGCCCTGGAAGGCCAGCGGCGCCCCGACGAGGTCGCCCGCCTGCGCGGCAAGCAGGCCGAGGACTTCGTGCCTCCCGGCCTGCTCGCGGCCTACCGCTCGACAGAGTCGATGCGGGCGAAGCCCTGAGGAGTTGGCGATGGCAAAGAAACTCGTAGTCACCCTGAAGAAGAGCACCATCGGCGAGAAGCCCAAGACTCGGGCGACCGTCCGTGGTCTGGGTCTGCGCAAGATGCATCAGTCGGTGGAGCACAACGACACGCCCGATGTGCGCGGAATGCTCCACAAGGTGCGACACCTGATCGAAGTAACCGAAAAGTAGAGGGTCGGAGGGCCTCGGGTATCGAGCAACCCACGACTCACTACCGACAATTCACTACCCACAACTTGGAGACGCAATGTCCGACGAAAGAGAACAACTGAAGCTTCATCATCTTCAGCCGGCTCCCGGCTCGAAGAAGTCGAAGATCCGCGTCGGGCGCGGCGAGGGTGGCAGACGCGGCAAGACCGCAGGCCGAGGCACCAAGGGGCTCAAAGCTCGTTCGAAGCTGCGCCCCGGTTTCGAGGGCGGCCAGATGCCGCTGGTGCGCCGCCTCCCCAAACTCCCCGGGTTCACCAACCCGAACAAAGAGGTCTATGCGGTCATCAACGTGGGAGCGCTCGGCGAGGCCTTCACGGCCGGGAGCGCCGTGGGCCCCAATGAGCTGCATGCCCGTGGACTCGTCAAGCACCGCGGGCGGATCAAGGTCCTCGGCAACGGCGAACTCGCCCATGCCCTAACCGTGAAAGCGCACGCCTTCTCGGATTCCGCCAAGGAGAAGATCGAGGCCGCCGGCGGCTCGGTCGAGGTCCTCTGATCGAGCCCAATTCCGCACCGCGAGTACCGTGACGCCGACCCCCAGGAACATTGAACCCAAATGAACGTCTTTTCCATATACCGCCACATGTTCCAGATCCCGGATCTTCGAAGGAAGATCCTGTTCACACTCGCGATGTTCGCGGTGTATCGGCTCGGGGCCACCATCCCCGTCCCTGGAATCGACCTCGATGCCGTCAACCTCTTCCAGGAGCGGCAGCAGGCCGGCGGCGTCTACGGCCTCCTGAACCTGTTCTCCGGCGGGGCGCTCGAGAGCTTCTCGGTGTTCTCCCTGGGCATCATGCCCTACATCACCGCCTCGATCATCATGCAGCTGCTGGCGGTGGTGATCCCCAAACTGGCGGCCCTCCAGGAAGAGGGCGAGTCGGGTAGGAAGGTCATCACCCAGTGGACCCGGTACCTGACGGTGATCCTGGCGCTGATCCAGTCCACCGGTTTCACCTTCCTGTTCCACGTCGGGACGTTCACGGGTGGTATCGACCTCGTGCCCAACTACTGGTGGGGCAGGGTCTCGCTCATCGTCCTGACGATGACCGCCGGCACCGCCTTCGTGATGTGGCTGGGTGAATTGATAACCCAGCGCGGCGTGGGCAACGGCATGTCGCTGCTCATCTTCATCTCGATCGTCAGCCAGTTCCCGTTCATGTTCGGCCAGCTCTGGTTCCAGACCGCCGACGTCGGCCTCTGGTTCCGCTTCATCGTCGTGATCGTGCTGTTCATCGCCATGGTCGTTGCGATCATCTACATGGACCAGGCCCAGCGGCGCATCCCCATCCAGTTCGCCAAGAGGGTTCGCGGCCGGAGGGTGATGGGCGGTCAGTCCACCTACATCCCGCTCAAGATCAACACCGCCGGAGTGATCCCGGTGATCTTCGCCACCTCGGTGATGCTGTTCCCGGCCCTGGTCGTCACGGCGATCCCGTCGGACAGCCGCTGGGTCACAGCCGTCCGCAACTGGGTGGACACCAACCTCGGAGGCCAATCAGGCGGGCAGATCTCGTGGTGGTACGTCCTGGCGCTCTTCGGCCTGATCGTGTTCTTCACCTACTTCTACACGGCCATCCAGTTCGATCCCCAGCGGCAGTCCGAGATGATCCAGCGCCAAGGCGGGTTCATCCCGGGTGTGCGTCCCGGTCGCCAGACCTCCCAGCACCTCGCCCACACGCTCAACCGGATCACTCTCCCCGGCTCGCTCTTCCTGGCGATCATCTCGGTGATCCCGGCAATTGCCGGCCTGGTGTGGAACATCCCGCTCGGCTTCGCCGGCGTGTCGATCCTCATCGTGGTCGGTGTCGCCCTGGAGACCATGAAGCAGATCGAGAGCCAGCTCACCATGAGGAACTACGAGGGAATCCTGACGTGAGGCTTCTCTTCGTCGGACCGCCAGGGGCCGGCAAGGGAACGCAGGCCCAGCGCGTCGCCGAGAGTCTCGGCATCGCCCACGTCTCGACAGGCGAGATGTTCCGCGCCCTCGACCAGACGACCGATCTCGGACGTCGTGTCCAGGCGATCATGGCGGCGGGGGAGTACGTCTCCGACGAGATCGTGATCGAGATGCTCGAGGAGCGGATCGGCCGGCCCGATGCCGCCGGCGGGTACATACTCGACGGTTTTCCACGCACGCTCGCCCAGGCCGAGGCGCTCGACGCCCACCTCGGCGACAAAGGTCTCGACGGGGTCATCCTGCTGGAGGTGGCCGAGGAGGAACTGGTGCAGCGGATGATGAGCAGGGGGCGCGCCGACGACACCGAGGCATCCATCCTCAACCGCCTCCGCGTCTACGCCGACCAGACCGCGCCTCTCATCGACCTCTACGCGACACGCGGGCTGGTCACCCCGGTCGATGGTGTCGGTTCTCCCGAGGAGATCACCGCTCGGATCCTGCGTGCCCTCGGCAGCAGCTAGTGGGACATGCGGTCGTGGGTAGCGAGTTGAGCGGCCGTAGAGGGCAGGACGCATGATCACCATCAAGTCCCCTCGCGAGTTCGACAAGATGGCGGTGGCGGGCCGGTGTGTCGCTGCCGTGCACGCGGCGGTTCGGGAGGCAGCCGTCCCTGGAGCATCGATGCGCGAACTGGACGCGGTGGCCGAGAAGATCGTCCGGGCCCACGGATGCACCCCCTCGTTCCTCGGCTACCACGGCTTCCCCGCATCGATCTGTGCATCCCCCAACGATGTGATCGTCCACGGCATCCCCGGTGAGTACCGGCTCGTGGAGGGCGACATCCTCTCCGTCGATGCCGGAGCGATCTACGACGGGTACCACGGCGACGCCGCCTTCACCGTGGCCGTCGGTGCGGTTCCCGAGCGGGTGGCGGACCTGATCGACACCACGGAGCGCGCCATGTGGGCCGGCATCGCCGCAACCCGCCACGGTGCCCGGGTGGGTGACGTCAGCGCAGCGGTCCAGGCCGTCGGCGACGAGGGCGGCTACGGGATCGTTCGAGAGTACGTGGGCCACGGCATCGGGCGCCACATGCACGAAGAGCCGCAGATCCCCAACTACGGCGAGCCGGGCAAGGGCCTCAAACTCCGCACCGGGATGGCCATCTGCATCGAGCCCATGTTCAACGAAGGCGGCTGGGAGACCAGGGTGGACGAGGACGGTTGGACGGTCAGGACCGCAGACGGAAGCCTCTCCGCTCACTTCGAGCACACCATCTGTCTCACCCCCGACGGGGTGGTCGTGACCACGGTGCCCGAAGGTGCCGAACTGCCCGTTTCGCTCGCCGATTTGTAGCCCGCAGCCCCGCCAGGGTACGATTCTCGTCCGGTCTCCGGATCGGTCGCGTTCGCATGTTCGGGCCCCGGCCCGTTCAGAACGCTTCCGAGGGTCCAGGTGTTGCCGATTCCACATCAACCTCATCTGAGGCGTGGCTCGCCGATGCCGGTGCCTACCGCCGGGCCTCTCCGGAGATCGAGGACCTAGCAGTCGATGGCGGACGGCTCCGACCACGGTCGGGACGCCGTAACAGAGAGGAATCATGAAAGTACGTCCTTCTGCAAAGAAGATGTGCGAGAAATGCCGGATCATCCGCCGGCGCGGCCGGGTTTGGGTGATCTGCTCGAACCCCCGTCACAAGCAGCGTCAGGGGTGATGTAGGCATGGCTCGTATTGCAGGAATCGATCTTCCGAGAGACAAGCGTCTCGAAATCGGTCTCACCTACATCTACGGAATCGGTCTGACGCGTTCGCACCAGATCTGTCAGGAGCTCGACCTCAACCCGGACACCCGCGTTCGGGATCTGACCGAGGACGAGGCTGCCCGCATCAGGCGCTACATCGACGGTGCTTTCGCCGTCGAAGGCGATCTGCGCCGAGAGGTGCAACTCAACATCAAGCGCAAGATCGAGATCGGGTCGTACCAGGGCATCCGCCATCGCCGGGGCCTTCCCGTGCGCGGCCAGCGAACCCACACCAACGCCCGAGGCCGCAAGGGTCCGCGTGTTGCGATCGCCGGCAAGAAGAAGATCGGGAAGAAGTAGGAGGACCCGTGGCAAAACAACAGGGACAGAAGCGGGTCCGTCGCCGCGAGCGGAAGAACATCTCGTTCGGCCAGGCGCACATCACCGCAAGCTTCAACAACACCATCATCAACATCACCGACCAGGCAGGCAACACGGTCGTGTGGACGTCGGGCGGCTCCGTGGGCTTCAAGGGCTCGCGCAAGTCGACGCCGTACGCCGCTCAGGTGGCTGCCGAAGAAGCGGCCCGCAGGGCCGGCGAGCACGGCATCCGCAAGGTGGACGTGATCGTCAGCGGCACCGGCTCCGGCCGTGACACCGCCGTCCGCACCCTCCAGAACATGGGTCTGGAAGTCAGTGGTATCCGCGACGTCACTCCGCTCCCGCACAACGGGTGCCGTCCCAAGAAGCGTCGGAGGGGTTGATCAATGGCCCGCTACACAGGACCTCGCCACAAGGCATGCCGCCGAGCTCGGGTGCCCTTGTGCCAATCGAAGAAATGCCCGGTCGATCGTCGTCCCTACCCACCGGGCGACCATGGGCGCGGCCGCATCCGCGAATCCGACTACCTGGTCCAGCTGCGCGAGAAGCAGAAGCTGCGCACCATGTACGGCGTGCTCGAACGGCAGTTCCGCCGCTACTACGAGCTTGCCTCACGGCAGCCGGGTATCACCGGTGACAACCTGCTCACGCTCCTCGAGACCCGCCTCGACAACGTGGTGTGGCGCTCGGGGATGGTCGCTACCCGGCCGCAGGGCCGCCAGCTGGTCAACCACGGCCATTTCGCCGTGAACGGCAAGAAGGTGGACATTCCCTCGTATCGGGTGAAGCCGGGCGACGTCGTCACGGTCAAGGAGAGCTCCTCCGACCTGGTGGCGATCCAGCACTCCATCGACACCTTTGGCCGGTTGATCCCGGACTGGCTCGAGGTGAGTCATGACGACCGCAAGGTCGTCGTGCGCGATTTCCCGCGCCGTGATCAGATCGACACGGCAATCAACGAGCAGCTCGTCGTCGAGCTCTACTCCAAGTAGAAGAGGTTCCAAAAACGTGTTGATCGTTCAACGCCCACAAATAGAAGAAGACCAGCTGAACGATGTCCGCTCGCGGTTCATCGTGGAACCGCTCGAGCCCGGGTTTGGCTACACGCTGGGAAACACCATGCGGCGCACGCTGCTTTCACGGATTCCGGGTGCGGCGGTGACGTCGATCCAGATCGAGGGTGTCCAGCACGAGTTCTCCACCGTCTCCGGTGTGGTCGAGGACGTCGTCGACATCATCCTCAACGTCAAGCAGATCGTGGTGAGGATGGAGGGTGTCGATGAGCACACTCTCTATCTCTCTGCCAAGGGTGCCGGTGCCGTCAAGGCGGGGGACCTGAAGATCCCTTCCGGTGTCGAGATCGTCAACCCGGACCTGGTGATCGCCAACCTGTCGGCCAGCGGCCGCCTGGAGATGGAACTGGTCGTCTCGCCCGGTGTCGGTTACCGAAGCGCGGAGTCGAACAAGGGGTCGGGTTCCATCGGGGTCATCCCGATCGACTCGATCTTCTCGCCGGTCCGCAAGGTCGCGTATCGCGTCGAGAGCACCCAGGTCGGTCAGATGACCAACTTCGACCGGCTGGTCCTCGATGTCGAGACCAACGGAGCGCTGCCTCCGTCGGAGGCCGTTTCGTCGGCGGGCAAGACGCTGCGAGAGCTGATGGCCATATTCGCCGACATGGGCGAGGGCATCGGGCTGGAGCTCGGTGACATCCCGCTCGAGTCGGCGGGTTCGCCGGACCTCGATCTCCCGATCGAAGCCCTCGACCTCTCCGAGCGTCCTCGCAACTGCCTGCGCCGTGCCCAGATCAAGACCGTGGGCGAACTGGTGCAGCGCAGCCCCGACGACCTGCTCAACATCACCAACTTCGGCCAGAAGAGCCTGGAAGAGGTCGCCGCCAAGCTGGACGAACTCGGCCTGAGCCTGGCGGATTCCGGGGACGCTGCCTGATGCCGCGTCCACGCAAAGGCGCCCGGCTGGGCCGGTCACCGGAGAACGAGAGGCACATCCTCTCCAACCTGACCACCGCTCTCATCTGGGAAGGAAAGATCGAGACGACGCTGGCCAAGGCCAAGGCGATGCGGCCCCTCGCCGAGAAGATGATCACCAAGGCGCGCAGCGGAGACCTCCACGCGCGCCGGGTGGTACTGAAGACCATCACCGACAACGAAGTGGTGACCAAGCTGTTCGACGAGGTTGCGCCCCGGTACAAGGAGCGTCCCGGCGGGTACATCCGCATCGTCAAGCTCGGCCCCCGTCGCGGCGATGGCGCCGAGATGGCCGTAGTCGAACTGGTTTGAGAGACACAGCGACGAGGGCGGCAACTCCACGGAGCTGCCGCCCTTTTTCGCGTCGCTACCGTTGCCGGCGATGAGTCCACCGAGTCCGTTCCTCCATTTCGACCGCAGCGAGTGGTCGGCACTGCGCGCTTCGACGCCGATGACCCTCGATGAAGAGGACCTCGAGAGGATTCGCGGCATCAATGTCGCGCTCTCGATGGCCGAGGTCGAGGACGTCTATCTGCCGCTGTCGAGGCTGCTCAACCTCTTCGTGAGAGCGTCGCAGCAGCTCTTCAGCGTCACAGACACCTTTCTCGGCAAGCCCACCCACCCCGTCCCCTACGTGATCGGCATCGCCGGAAGTGTCGCGGTCGGCAAGTCCACGATCGCCCGCATCCTCCAGGAACTGCTGGCCCGATGGCCCGACCATCCGGTGGTGGACCTGGTGACGACGGACGGGTTCCTACTGCCGAACGCGGTGCTGGCCGAGCGGGCGCTGATGGAGCGCAAGGGCTTCCCCGAGTCCTACGACCGCAGGGCCCTGCTGGAGTTCGTCAGCGACCTGAAAGCCGGGCAACCGGAGGTATCGGCGCGGATCTATTCCCACCTGGCGTACGACATCGTCCCCGACCAGGTGAGGGTCATCCGCCGTCCAGACATCCTCATCGTCGAAGGACTCAACGTCCTCCAGGGTGGCGGCGACGGGGCATACGTCTCCGACTACTTCGACTTCTCGATTTACGTCGATGCCGACCCCGACGACATCGCCGACTGGTACGTGGACAGGTTCCTGACCCTCAGGGACACGGCGTTCCGTGACCCCGAGTCGTATTTCCATCGGTACTCCTCGCTCAGCGATCAGGACGCCCACAGGGAGGCGCTGCGGATCTGGAACGACATCAACAGGGTGAACCTGATCGAGAACATCCTCCCCACACGCGACCGGGCGACGCTGATCCTCGACAAGCTGGCCGACCACTCGGTGGCGAGTGTGCGCATGCGCCGTCGCTGAGCTGCACTGGTAGCCTCGCCGACCCATGTCAGAACTCCTCCAGAGGTCACTGCGGGCCTCGCTCTTCAACCGTCGCGCCCATGACGAGGTCCGCTACGAGGGCGACGCCACCGCCGACGCCGCCCTGATCGTCATCGCGGTCACGGCGACGAGCTTCTTGATCCGCTTCTTCCTGACCCGAGGCTTCGACATCTCGAACCTCGTGCTCGGGCTGATCCAGGCGTCGATCTCGGGTTTGGCCCAGTGGCTGTTCCTGGGTCTGGCCACCTGGTTCGTGGGTACCCGCCTGTTCGGAGGCCAGGGTGACATGCAGATGGTCTTGCGTACCCACGGCCTCGTCTACCTGCCGCTACTGCTGGCCGTATTCGGGACCACGGCTGCCCTGGTCGCACAGGTCTGGGTGGTTGCAGCCGCTGCAGTGGCGACATCCGAGGCGCTCTCCTTCGACACCAGGAAGGGCGTGTTCTCGGTGCTCACCGGGGCGGCGATCCTCTTCGTGATCGGGCTGATCTTCCGGGCCCCCTTCTTCGGGATCTGACGTGCCCACATACCGCCTCGACCTCGCGTACGAGGGCACGGGGTTCCACGGCTTCGCGGCCCAGGAGGGCCTGCGAACCATCCAGGGCGAGTTGGAGGAGGCCCTGGCGAAGGTGTTCAGGGAGCCCGTGAAGGTGGTGGCCGCGGGTCGCACCGACAAGGGAGTCCACGCCCGGGGCCAGGTGGTCAGCTTCGCGGCCGGGACGAGCGTCGATGCGGGCCGCGTGGAGAGGGCGTTGTCGTCGATGCTCGCACCCGAGATCGCCGCCCGGGCCTGTGCGGTCGTCGATGACGACTTCAGCGCCCGCTTCTCGGCGAAGTGGAGGTCGTACCGGTATCAGGTGCTCAACACTCCGACCCCCGATCCACTGATGCACCGTCTCACCTGGCACATGGAGGATCCGTTGGACGTCGAAGCCATGACCAGGGCCGCCGCCCACTTCGTCGGAACCCACGACTTCGCCAGCTTCTGCCGCCAGGCGGAAGGACGGGGAACCGAGCGAACGGTCCTGGATGCGGCGTGGGCTTCCGACGGAGACTTGAAGGTCTTCCACATACGGGCGGTGGCGTTCTGCCACCAGATGGTCAGGTCGGTCACCGGGTTCTGCGTGGACGCCGGCCGCGGGCGGGTAGACCCCGATTCGGCGCCCGAGGTGCTGGCGGCAAGGGATCGCGGGGCAGGGCGCCCGATGGCGCCGGCCACGGGCCTAATACTCTGGGAGGTCGGATATGAGTGACAGACCCCAAGCCATCCTCTTCGATGCCGGCGGCACGCTGGTTCTCCAGAACCCGGCGGTGATGTCGGACCGCCTCGGCATCGGGATCGATCCGGACACCGCTTTCGAGGCCCACTACCGGACGATGGCAGAGTTCAGCGATCTGAGGCTGAGCGGTGTCGAGGCGACCTGGGATTGGTGGCTGGAGCGCTACTTCGAGCGACTCGGCCACCCGAAGCCGGGGAGCGCCGGCGCCCTGATCCGGCGGGGATACGGAATCTGGACGCTTCCCATCCCCGGTGTGATCGATGCGATCCGGAGCATCCGCGCCGCCGGGGTGCGTGTCGCCGTGGTCTCCAACTCGGACGGATCGGTTGAGGAGTCGCTGGCGGTGGCGGGTTTCGACTCCGTTTTCGAGTTCACCCTCGACTCGGCCGTGGTCGGCGTCAAGAAGCCTGATCCACAGATATTCGAGATCGCCCTGGAGCGTCTCGGCTTGCCGCCCCGGTCGGTCTGGTACGTCGGGGATTCGGTCTATCACGACATCGAGGGCGCCAGCGCTGCCGGTCTGGGACGGGGAGTGCTGGTGGACCCCCTGCGGATCTCCGCCCACGACTCGGTATCCTCGGTGGCCGACTTGCCGCCGATGCTGGGCGCCGGTTTGGCGCGTGGGGGCGGCGCGGCGTAGCATGTGGGCGCTCCTTCCGGGGAGTCTTGTTTCCCACGCCCAAGACCCCGGTCAAGCTCGCACGTTTGAGGATTTCAATGACCCACAACAAGACTTTCACACCGAAGGCGGCCGACCTCTCCCACGACTGGTGGCTGGTCGATGCGGCCGACCTGCCGCTCGGGCGACTCGCATCCGAGGTCGCCCAACTGATCCGCGGCAAGCACAAGCCGACCTTCGCGCCACACATGGATGGCGGGGATTTCGTGGTCGTGGTCAACGCCGAGAAGGTGGCCGTGACCAGCGGCAAGAGCCAGGAGAAGATCTACTACCGGCACTCCGGCTATCCGGGCGGCCTCAAGGAGGAGACATTCGAGAGCCTCCTCGAGCGCAGGCCCGAGCAGGTGATCGAGCGGGCCGTGCGCGGCATGCTCCCGAAGAACCGTCTGGGCCGTCAGCTGATCAAGAAGCTGAAGGTGTATGCAGGCCCTGACCACCCTCACGCCGCCCAGCAGCCCAAGCCGCTGGAGCTGTCCATCCGAAAGGTCGAAGACTGATGTCGAAGCCGCTCGTCCAATCCACCGGCCGCCGCAAGGAGTCCGTCGCCAGAGTGCGACTCCGTGACGGCAGCGGCAGCATCACCCTCAACGGCAAGGCACTCGAGGTCTACTTCCCGATGATGTCCACCCGGATGCGGGTCATGGAACCGCTGGTCGTGGCCCAGGCCTCCGGCCGCTACGACATCGACGCGACGCTCGAAGGCGGCGGGGTGACCGGCCAGGCCGATGCCCTTCGCCTCGGTATCTCCCGTGCGTTGGTGGAACTGGATCCCCAGAACCGGCCTGCTCTCAAGAAGGCCGGCCTGCTGACCCGCGACGCACGCGTCGTCGAGTCCAAGAAGTACGGCCTCCGCAAGGCCCGCCGGGCACCGCAGTACACCAAGCGCTGAAACCCGCCTGATGCTTCGCGACGGCGTCCGCTTGTTCGGAACCGACGGAGTCAGAGGTGTCGCCAACTCGGAACTGACCCCGGAGTTCGCCCTCGATCTGGGCCGGGCTGCGGGGTCTCTCATTCCCGGCGCCACCGTGGTGGTGGGACGGGACACACGCCGCTCCGGCGAGATGCTCTCGATGGCGCTGCAGGCAGGTTTCAACTCTGCGGGAGTGGACACGATCGACGTCGGTGTTCTCCCTTCGGGTGGGATCAGCGCTCTGACCGCGGATTCCGCCGCCCAGGTCGGCGCCATCGTCTCGGCCTCGCACAACCCCTCCGCCGACAACGGCATCAAGTTCCTGTCCGGCTCGGGAAGCAAGATGACCGACCAGGAGGAGGACCGCATCGAGGCGCAACTCCGTTCGACATCGGGGCGGTCGATCCCGACCGGCGCCAGCGTTGGGACCCGTTTCCCGATGGCGGATGCCGTCGAGCGATATGTCGCGCATCTGGCCGGGGGCGCCAGCTACACGTTCAACGGGATGTCTCTGGTGCTCGACTGCGCCAACGGCGCTGCCTATCGGGCGGCGCCCGAGTTGTTCCGCCGTCTCAAGGCTCATGTACGTCCGCTCGCCGACCTTCCTGATGGCACCAACATCAACGACGGGGTGGGGGCGACACACCCCGAGTTCCTGGCCGCGGCGTCGCGGGGCGACATCGGCCTCGCCTTCGACGGGGACGCAGACAGGCTCATAGCGATCGACGAGGAAGGCCACACAGTCAATGGCGACGTGACGCTGGCGATCATCGCCCGTCACTGGAAGCGATCGGGCACTCTCCGCAACGACACGGTGGTCGCCACCGTGATGTCCAACCTCGGCTTCCGGAAGGCCATGGATGAAGCGGGCATCCGCCTCGTCCAGACCCGGGTGGGCGACAGGTACGTGTTCGAGGCCATGAAGGCTGAGAAGGCCGTTCTCGGCGGGGAGCAGTCGGGCCATGTGATCTTCCTGGACCGCGCCAAGACCGGCGACGGCCTGCTCACCGCGATTCGCCTCCTCGAGGTCGTGGCCGGCACCGGCAGGTCGCTGTCTGATCTTCGCAAAGAGGCGATGGTCGAGTTCCCCCAGGTGCTCGTAAACGTCAGGGTCGCCCGACGGGAGGCCCTCGACGCGGCCGCAATGGTGTGGCGAGCCGTGCGCGACGCCGAGGGCGAGCTGGGAGACGAAGGAAGGGTCCTGGTGCGGGCCAGCGGCACCGAACCTCTGGTGCGGGTCATGGTCGAAGCCAGTGACGAACCGCGGGCCCGGCACTACGCTGATGCAATCGCCGGAGTCGTCGGCGAGGAACTCGGAAAGGAGGACTGACCAAAGCAAACCCAGTCGAAGCACAAGAACAGCGCCCGGCCTCCCAGCAGGGAGGTGACGAGGAGGAAGGTCATCGAAACATTCGGCGGATGCCTTCCCGGCCGGCCACGGTCGATACGCAGAGGAACAAACCCCGGGGGCGACTCCGGAACAGAGGCCTCGGCGAAGTGGATCGGGCATCGAGTGCCCGAGCGGTGAGCACCGCCACGCTTCGGCCCCACTTCGGACAGATTCGTGCTGTCCAGACTCAAGGAGAGTCCGCATGTGCGGCATCGTTGGATATGTAGGTGAAAAGCCGGTTCTCGACGTCCTGGTTCCGGGACTCGAGCGCCTCGAATACAGGGGATACGACTCGGCCGGCGTGGCGATTCGCGGCGACGACTCGATCGGGATCGTCAAGCGGGCGGGTCGGATCGAGGATCTGAGGACCGCCCTCTCCGCCGCCCCTCCCGTCGGCGACATCGGCATCGGTCACACCCGGTGGGCGACACATGGAGCCCCCAACACCCACAACGCCCACCCCCATCTCGACTGTTCAGAGCGGGTGGCCGTCGTCCACAACGGGATCATCGAGAACTGGAGCGAACTGAAGAGAGACCTGGTCGGGCGCGGCCACGATTTCGCCTCCGACACGGACACGGAGGTCGTCGCCCACCTCCTGGAGGAAATGTCGGATCGCCCCCTCGTCGAAGCCGTGACCGAGGTCCTCAAGCGAGCGACCGGCGCCATGGCGCTCGCAGTCGTCCGCACCGACGACCCCGGATTGGTGGTGGGCGCCCGCCGTGGCAGCCCGTTGGTGGTCGGTCTCGGTGACGGCGAGAACTTCCTCGCCTCGGACATCCCTGCGTTTCTGGAGCACACCAAGCGGATGGTCGTGCTCGACGACAACTGGGTGGTCGCGGTGAGATCGGACGGCGTGACGGTCACCGACATCGATGGCGCAGTCGTCGAACCGATCGAGCGCACCATCGAGTGGGACCTCGAGGCCGCCGCGAAGGGTGGCTTCGACACCTTCATGCTGAAGGAGATCCACGAGCAGCCCCAGGCCATCGCCGACACCCTCAGGGGGAGGGTCAGCGATCGGGGACTGGTCCAACTGCGAGAGCTGACGCTTCCCGATCAGGTCCTCCGCATGATCGACAAGGTGTTCGTGATCGCCTGCGGAACGTCCTTCCACGCAGCGATGATGGCCAAGTACGCCATCGAGCGGTGGACCCGGCTGCCGGTCGAGATCGAGATCGCCAGCGAGTTCCGATACCGCGACCCGGTTCTCGACGGTCGCAGCCTGGTGATCGGGATCAGCCAGTCGGGCGAGACGGTCGACACGCTCGAGGCGACCCGGTACGCCAGGGCGCAGGGTTCGACCTTGCTCGGAGTGACCAACGTCATCGACTCGGCCCTCGCCCGTGAGTCCGACGCCGTCCTGTACACCAGGGCGGGGCCCGAGATCGGTGTTGCGGCCACCAAGACGTTCACCACGCAGTTGGTGGCCATGCAGTTGTTGGGTCTCTACCTGGCACAGGTGCGGGGCTCCACCGACCCGGGCACGATCTCCATGTTCGTCGAAGGTCTGTTGAACCTGCCCGAGCGGGTCGCCGGCGCCCTCGACCTGGACTCACAGGTGGCAGCCCTTGCGGAGGAGTTCCGGGACACGAGAGACTTCTTCTTCCTCGGGAGAGCGGTCGACTACCCGGTTGCGATGGAGGGAGCCCTCAAGCTCAAGGAGATCGCCTACGTCCGTGCCGAGGGTTATCCAGCGGGGGAGATGAAGCACGGCCCCATCGCCCTCATCGAAAAGGGCGTGGTGGTAGTGGGTGTCGCAACGGACGGCCACATCCGCTCCAAGACGCTGTCCAACATGCAGGAGATGTAGGCACGCGGTGCGACCATGGTGATGGTGGTCGAGGCAGGCGACGAGGCCGAGGTGGAGGGGATCGCCGATCACGTTCTGGCTGTCCCTCGCAGCCCCGATCTGATCAGCTCCGTCACGGCGGTGATTCCGCTGCAGTTGCTGGCGTATCACATCGCCACTGCCCGCGGTCAGGACGTGGACAAGCCCAGGAACCTCGCCAAGACGGTCACGGTCGAATAGCTACCCTCGCCCGATGCGCATCATCGGGCTGGGAGTGGATCTCGCCGACATCGATCGTGTCGAGCGTGTGCTCGAACGCTATCCGCGGTTTGCGGAGCGTTGCTTCACGGACCACGAACGCGCCTACGCATTCCGCTTCGCCAAGCCGGCCCGGCGGTTGGCCGCCCGCTTTGCGGGCAAGGAGGCCGTGATGAAGTCGCTGGGCACCGGCTGGCGTCGCATCCGCTGGCAGGACGTGGAGATAACCGGCGGCGGTGCGCCGACCGTGCGGCTCTCGGGGACCGCCAGCCGGCGCGCCGAGATGCTCGGAGTCACCGGTGTGCTCGTCACCATCACCCACACCGACACGTCGGCGCTCGTGATGGCGGTGGCCGTCGGTGAACACGGCCAGGCCGTGGGATAGCATCGGTTCGTGCGTCCGGTAATCACACCCGCCGAATCGGCCCGGCTCGACGCATCCTCCCAGACGCCTGTCCCGGTGCTGATGGACCGGGCCGGGTACGCAGTGGCCCTTGCAGCGGCCCGTCACGGCGCCTCGTACGGGAAGAGGGTCGTCGTGCTGGCCGGACCCGGCAACAACGGCGGAGACGGGTATGTCGCAGCCAGATATCTACAAGCACGCGGCGTTGCGGTGGAGGTGGAATCCCTGGGCGACCCCGGCACGCCGGCCGCCGTCGCGGCGGCCCGCGCCGCGGTCAAGTCCGGAGTTCCGGTGCGGCCCCTCTCAGAGGCACGGGACGTCTCCATGGTCATTGACGCCGTGTTCGGCGGAGGTTTTCGCGCCGGCGTGCCCGGCTCATTGCGTTCCTGGATGGATACAGCCGCGCCGGTGATCGCCGTCGACATCCCCTCCGGTGTCGACCCGGCAACCGGGGCCGTCGAAGGAGATGCGTTCTCCGCCGTCGAGACGGTGGCCTTCCATGCCCTCAAGCCGGGCCATCTCCTCGACGCCGGACCCAGCCACTGCGGCGTGGTGACGGTGGCGGACATCGGTCTTGAGGGAGGCACGCCCGAGCTGTTGCTCGCAGAGGCGTCCGATGCCCCGCGCCCCGGACGCTCGCGCACGGCGCACAAGTGGTCGGCGGGCTCGGTGCTGGTGGTGGGTGGTTCACCGGGGATGTCCGGTGCGGCGATCCTGGCCGGTCGCGCCGCCCTCCGTTTCGGTGCCGGGGCGGTGGCGGTCGCCACCCCCGAGGCCACTCGTGAGGCGCTCGCTGCCTCGTCGCCCGAGCTCCTCACCCATCCGATCAGCGCGGTCGAGGACGTCGCCGGCCGCTTCGATGCGGTCGTGGTCGGCCCCGGTCTCGGTCACGGCTACCGGGATCTGGTCGATTGGCTCCTCGAAAACCATGCCGGCCTGCTGGTGGTGGATGCCGACGCCCTCGTCCAGAGAAGCTGGGAGGGCCGCCGGGGCGCGACGGTCTTGACGCCGCATGCGGGGGAGTTCCGCCGCATAGCGGGGGCCGATCCCTCGGTGGATGCGGTGAAGGAGTTCGCAGCCGGCACCGGGGCGGTCGTGCTGGCAAAAGGCAACCCGACGTTGATCACCGACGGGTCGACTCCATGGGTCGTCTCCGCCGGGGGTCCGGAGCTCGCCTCCATCGGTACCGGGGACGTCCTTGCCGGAATGGTGGCAGCGCTGGCGGTTCGGGGTCTCGACGCGCTCACCGCGGCCCGCTCGGCGGCCTACTGGCATGGAGTCGCCGGGTCCGACCTCGCCCGATCGAGCACCCTCACCTCTTATTCGCTGGCTGATCACATCGGGAGATTCTCGTGGGAGGACCCGAGTTGAGGCCTTCGAGGGTCGAGGTCGATCTATCTGCCGTGTCGCACAACGTGGCGGCGATCGCAGCGGTAGTGGCTCCAGCCCGGGTCTGTGCGGTCGTCAAGGCCGACGGGTACGGCCATGGCGACGTGCCGGTCGCCGAGACCGCGGTCGCCGCAGGCGCCTCGATGCTGGCGGTGGCGATGGTCGAAGAGGGGATCCGCCTGCGCGAGGCCGGCATCACCACCCCGATACTGGTTCTCTCGGAGCCGCCGGTCGAAGCCGCGCACGAGATCATCGGTTGGAACCTCGAACCCACCATCTATCGCCATGTGTTCCTCGAGGCGCTCGTCACCGAGTTGCTCCGCGAGGAGACGGTTCGTCCATACGGAGTTCACGTGAAGTTGGACACCGGGATGCACCGGGTGGGGGCAGACGAGGTCACCGCCCTGCAACTCGTGCATCGGGTCGCCGGCGCCGCCACACCCCTCGAAGCGGCGGGACTGTGGACCCACTTCGCCGTGGCCGATGAGGACCCGGAGTTCACACGCACCCAGATCGAACGTTTCCGCACATTCGTGGCCGAGGTTCAGCGTGCCGGCCTGGCCACCGGCCTGCTCCACTCCGCCAACACGGCGGGAGCACTCCTGCACCCGGAGTCCCGGATGGACCTCGTCAGGGCCGGCCTGGGGATCTACGGCCTGTATCCGTCAGCGGAGTGTGCCGATGTCGTCCAACTCGAGCCGGCGGTCCGCCTCGTGTCATCGGTTTCGTTCCTGCGCCGCCACGGGGCCGGCGTGAGGCCCTCTTATGGGAGACGCAGATCCCTCGCAGCCGAGTCGACGGTTGCGACCGTGCCGATCGGATATGCCGACGGCGTGCCGAGGCTGCTTTCGCAACGCGGTGGAGAAGTGCTGATCAGGGGCAAGAGGTATCCGCTCGCCGGGACCGTGACGATGGACCAGATCGTCGTCGATCTGGGCGATGACGACGTCGTGGTCGGCGACGAGGTGGTTCTCCTCGGACGCCAGGGTCCCGCCGAGATCACGGTTGAGGAGTGGGCGGCGAAGACCGAGACGATTTCGTACGAGATCGTCTGCGGACTGGGGCCGCGACTTCCCCGGCACCACATCGGAGGGACCGATGAATGAGGGACTGACGGCGGTACCCGGCGTGCGGGTGGGTCACTGGTCGGCGGATCACACGGGGTGCACCGTGGTGGTGCTCCCCGAGCCGAACGTGGTCGCCTACGAGGTGCGGGGAGCCGCCCCCGGATCGCGGGAGACGGACCTTCTGCAGCCGGGGATGCGCGTCGAACAGGTCCAGGCGATCCTGCTCACCGGCGGATCCGCCTATGGCCTCGCAGCTGCGGACGGCGTGGTGAGGGCCCTCGAGGCGGACGGCCGGGGGCATGTGACCCCGCTGGGTCCGGTTCCCATCGTGCCGGCGGCGGTGATCTTCGACCTGGTACCGGGCGAGATGAGGCCGGGAGCCGAGCAGGGAGAGCAGGCATACCGGGCTGCGAGCGGGGGGCCGGTCGCCCAGGGACGTGTCGGCGCCGGTGTAGGCGCCACGGTCGCCAAATGGCGGGGATTCGAACACATGACTCCCGGGGGCCTCGGGTCGGCGGCGGTACGGCGCGGCGATGCCGTCGTGGCGGCGCTGGTCGTCGTCAACGCGGTAGGCGATGCCTTC
>JBFGRR010000003.1:0-25311 GCA_041567215.1 Acidimicrobiia bacterium
GCGATCAGCCACGGAGATGCCGATGCAGTGTCGGTGGGGGATTTCCACCTCAAACATCTGGTGAGCTGGAATCTCGCCGGCGAGCCGAGGGGGAGTGATGAGGCGATGCTGGCGCTACTCGAGCCGTTCCGGCCCCACAGGGGAAGGGTGATCCGGTGGCTCGAGATCGAAGGAGACTATCCGCGGTACGGGCCCCGCAAGCCGGTTCGTTCCTTCGCAACCTACTGACGGGCCAGGAAGTCGAAGATCATCTCGCCGACCACACGTGGGTCCTTCACGATGTTGTGATCGGCCGCGCCCAACAGCTCGAGCGTCACGGGCTTTCCGGCGGCGACCAGCGAATCCTCGAGCTCGAGCGAGAACTGATACGGCGCCACCTGGTCGGCGTCCCCGTGGACGAGGAGGATGGGGACGCCCGGACTGTCCTCCACGTATGAGAGAGGGTTGCCGAGCCGCCATGGTTCTGGGTCCACGGCCGGGTCGGTGCCGAAGAAAGGCCCGAGGATCAACGCCAGCCTGTCGATGTTGTAGGGCCCTGCCAGGCCCACGAGAGCGTCGGTCGAGCGTGACTCGGTCCATGGGCAGTCTGCGCCGAACGCCGATGGCGCCAGGGTCACCAGCGAGGCGAGGTGGGCGCCCGCCGAATGCCCGACGACGGTCACCGAACCGCCGGCCGTCGTGAACTCGGCTGCACGGTGCCTCGCATAGGCGATCACGCAGGCGACGTCGTCCACCGTCGCGGGGAAGCTCCCGCCCTTGGTGATGGTGCGGTAGGTGGCGTTGAAGACCACCGCTCCCCGATCGGCCAGATCGTCGGCGAGGCTGCTCATCGTGTCGAGGGACCCGGCAAACCAACCGCCGCCGTGGATGGTGACCACCAACGGCCAGGCGCCCAACTCGTCTGGGGCGTGTATTTCGACCGTCTGGTCGTTCCAGTACTCCGCAGAGTCGACCAGATGGTCGAAGAGCGCCTGCCGGTCGACGGTCGTCGTGGATGTGCCCTCGGTCGTCGTTGGCGCGGGGACCACCGTGGTGGTCGATGTCGGCGTGGTGGCGGTCACCGCAGTCGATGCAGGAGATGCCGCCGGCGAAGGGGCGCAGGCGGCGAGGAAGGTCACCAGAGCGAGGGCTGTGCGCATCGGCAAGGAGTGTATGGCGGGGGCGGACTTGTGGGATTTGGTCACTCGATGGTGATGGCCGTCAGGCAACCGGCGGCAGCTTCGTCCACCAGCCACGCCGAGTCGAGATCCCGGACGAACTGGATCGGGTAGCGGCCGGGAGGGCCTTCGAGCACCTCGGCGAGCACGGCAGCCTTGCCGGCGCCTGCCACGAGCACCATCACCAGGTCGGCAGCCTCGATCAGCGCCCTGGTGGCGGTGAGCCGGTGGCTCTCCAGTTGCGGCACCCAGTTGTGCACGTACCACCGATCGACCGGTGCATCCAGGGCGGCGGTGCCCGGGAAGAGCGAAGCCGTGTGGCCGTCGGTGCCCATGCCGAGCATGACGATCATGCGTCTTTCGGCGGTCAACTCGGCCCGCAGGAGTGTCTCGTAGTTGCGGGCGGCCCGATCGGGGTCGTCGCCCCACGGGGGCCTGAGCAACGAAGCGGGTACGTGGTCTGTGAGCGTCTCGACCGCCATCCGGCCGTTGGAGTCGGGGTGGTCGTGGGGGACCCAGCGCTCGTCGGAGAGCCAGAGCCGGGTTCGCTCCCACGGGAGGTGCATCGAGCGGAGAACCTCGTAGGTGGCTCGGGGAGTGGAGCCGCCGGCCAGGCCGATCGCCGTCTTTCCGGCGGTCATCGCCTCACCGATCTGCCGGGCTGCCGAAGCGGCCAGATGCCGTGAGTCTCTGTGCATGACGACTCGCATGGGGCGAGAGTACCGGGCACCGGTACCATCAAGTCCGATGCCTGGCGTTGTCCGATGAGCGGTTGGAGGGCGGCTCTCGTCGCCGTTGCCGTTGGCGCGGTGATCCTTGCCGCCGGGTTCGTCTTTGGAGGCGATGATGGGCCGTCCATCCCCGAAGATGCCGGTGGTGTGTCCCTCGCCTGCGCTCCCGGTCTCGAGATTGCCTGCCGGGCCGTTGCCATCGAACTGGGCGTGGCCTATCGGGCCTGGTTGGCCGGCGCAGAGGTGCCCGACCGCACCGTCGTCGTCGCTCCCGCCGCCGATCTCCCCGTGGGCCTGGAAGCGGGCCCGGTGATCCTCCGCTCGCCGGTGGTGATCGGCGCATGGCGGCAGCGAGCGCTGGTCCTCCTCTCCCGTTGTGGTGCCCTCGACTTCGAGTGTGTCTCCGACGCCATGGGCAAGGGCTGGATGGAGATGGGAGGGAGCGCCGAGTGGGGTGATTTCAAGATCGGCCTCGCCGATCCCCAACTCTCGGAGGAAGGGATGCTCGCCTGGGCTGCGGCTTCGCCGCTCGCAGACGCCGACACGCTGTCGTTGAGCATCACGCTGGTTGCTCCCAGCGCCGGGAGACTCGCCAGCGACATGGTCTTGTTCGGTGACTCCAGGGCGGATCTCGCCATCACGACCGAGGCCGCCCTCGCCGGCCAGATGGCGAACGCACCCGGGCGGGGCGGAAGGATCGAGGTCTTCTATCCGGTGTCGTCGCCGTGGGTGGAGTACGTGGCCTACGGCCGGGGAAGGGGCACGTCGTCGTTGATCGAGCGGCTTGGCTCGGTGGAACTGGAACCGGTCTGGGCTGCCGCCGGAGTGCGGTCGGCCCAGCACGAGGTCACCGGGCTCAGAGAGGGTCTCGGTGAGCCGGGAGTGGCCGCCCCTGCGCCCGACGCAGACACCCGTGCCAGACTCATCGACGACTGGAAGGAAGTCCGATGAAGCGACACGCCGCAGGCTTGCTCATCTTCGTGGCGGCCTGCACACCCGCGGTGCTCGACCCGAGCGAGGTGCCAGAAGGGTGTGTGGAGATCCCCGCTCATGTCTCATCCGAGAAGGTGACGCTGATCACCGATCTGGCCCAGGAGTTCAACGCCACCCGACCCGAGGTCGATGGCGAGTGTGTTGCCGTGACCGTATACCGCACTGCCTCGGGCAAGGCAGCCAGCCTGCTCGCCGAGGGTTGGCCCGCCGACGGTTCGGCAGGTCCTGCGCCCGTTCTCTGGAGCCCCGCGTCGAGTGCGTGGGGGGCGGTGGTGAACGAACGGCTGGCCAGAACCGGCCAACCCCCCATCGCCGGGGACTTCCAGCCGATCATGCTCACCCCGCTGGTCCTGGCGATGCCGCGACCCATGGCAGAAGCGATGGGATGGCCGGAGGCGGACATCGGCTGGGTCGACATCCTCGATCTGGCACAGGATCCCGAAGGATGGGGGCGTTTCGGACACCCCGAGTGGGGCAACTTCAAACTCGGGAAGACCAATCCCAACTTCTCGACATCCGGCCTCTCGGCGACGATCGCCATCTA
Organism: Acidimicrobiia bacterium; assembly: GCA_041567215.1. GTDB lineage: Bacteria > Actinomycetota > Acidimicrobiia > Spongiisociales > ZC4RG35 > JBFGRR01. Next base: position 3,426 of record JBFGRR010000003.1, read on the forward strand.
CTACGCCGCCACCGGCAAGCGGACCCCCCTGACTCTCGGAGACCTCAGTGCCGCCGCGACGGAGCAGTTCGTCAGGGGGGTCGAAGCCGCCACCGTTCATTACGGCGACACCACCCTCACCTTCCTCGACAACATGCTGAGAGAGGACCTGAACGGCCGTCCGATGCTGTACGCGTCGGCGGTTGCGGTGGAGGAGGTGAGTGTCATCGCATACAACCGTGGTGACCCGGCCGACAAGGGCCTGGAGAATCCCACTCCGCCCAACGTGCCCCTGGTGGCCATCTACCCCAAGGAGGGCACGCTCTTCAGTGACAACCCCGCCTTCGTTCTCGACGCGCCGTGGGTGGACGAGACCCAGCGCGCCGGAGCCGCACTGTTCCGTGACTTCGTGGTCTCCGACCCCGAGAACCAGGCCAAGGTGCTCGAGTTCGGATTCCGTCCCGGCAACCCCGCCGTCCCGATCGGGGCGCCGATCAACGCTGCGAACGGTCTTAACCCGTCCAAGCCCGAGACGGAGTTGCGGGTTCCCGCCCCCGAGGTGCTGGCCGCGCTCGTCGATTCGTGGGAGACCTTCCGCAAGACCGCCAGGGTGATAATGGTGCTCGACGTCTCCGGGTCGATGGCCGACCTGGCGGGCGACGGATTCTCGAAACTCGACCTCGCCAAGCGGGCCGTGCTCGCCAGCCTCGACCAATTCAAGGGCGAAGACGAGGTGGGTCTGTGGGTCTTCTCGACGAGACTCCTCTCGGGGGTGGACCAGGACTGGCTCGAGCTGATACCTCCGACACCTCTTTCCACCTCGGCGGGCGAGATCAGGCGAACCGTCCAGGGCTTGATCGCCGATGGCGGCACCGGCCTCTACGACACCACCCGTGGCGCCGTCGAGGCAGTGAGGGCCACCTACGACCCCACCAAGATCAACGCGGTGATCCTGTTGACGGACGGACGCTGTGACGACTTCGACGACGGGTGCGACATCGAACCCTTGCTCAGGCTGCTCAGATCCAACGAGAGAGATCCGGTGCGGGTCTTCCCCGTGGCCTACGGGACCGACGCCGATGTGGATGCGCTGGAGGCGATCGCCGCCGCCAGCCAGGCGAGGCTGTACGTCGCCTCCGACCCGTTGACCATCGAGAGCGTGTTCCTGTCGGTGGTGTCCAACTTCTGATGCAATACGACCCAGGCGTCCGTCGTGCCCGGATCCTCCTGAAGGCGACCCTCTCTCCGGCCGGGCTCGGGGCAGGAGCGCTGGTGGCGGTGGGGGGCCTGGCGGCGGGAATCGGCGTCCCGTGGATCGTGGGGGCCGGGCTGGCTGCCTGGGCCACCTCGGTCGTCCTGCATCTGAGAGACCGGACGCTGATCTCCGACCTGCTGGCGCCTCAATTCGACCGCGACATCGGTCGGCTGGATGCCGACCACAAGAGAGTGATCGTCTCCGGCCTGCAGGCCGCGGAGCGTTTCGACCGGGCGGTGGCCACCCTCCCGGACGCCGCCGATTTCAAGGGGATGCGGGTCAGAGTCACCGACGCGCTCGAACGGCTCTACGACTCGCTCGTCTGGTCCCAGCGGGCTGCGGCCTTCCTGAGGGCGGTGGATCCCGACGGCATCCGTGCAAGGCTCGGTGGACTGGGCGAGGGATCCGCAGTTGCCTCCGAGTTGCGGGCTCAACTCGAGGAGATCTCCGAGATCGAGGATCGGCGCCGCGAGACCATGGCACGCTCCTATGCGACGGTCACCGGCATCGAGACATTGGCTGTCAAGGTCGGTTCCCTCTCGCTGGAATCCTCCGCCCCGGGGGATCACGCCAATGATGTCCGCGACCTGCGTCGCGAATTGGACGGCTACCTCGAGGGTCTCGAGGAGATCCAGCAGGCGCTGCAGGCCCTGCCCCCTCAGCCCTCGTGACCAAGGTCTCCTGGAAACAGGAATCGTCGGTGACCGTGCGCGTTCGCGACGGTGGGGAGCCGGTGATCCTGCTGGCCCATGGCGCCGGCACGAACCAGGACCACCCGCTCGTTGCCGGCCTGGCAGATGCGCTGGCCGAGAGCGGAACGACCTGTGTGACCTTCAACTATCCATACTCGGAGGCCGGCCGGCGCCGTCCCGACAGCCACCGGGTGCTGGTGAACTGTCATAGAGCTGTGTCGGAGTGGGTGCGGTCCCGCCATCCCGGCCCGTTCGTTCTTGCCGGGAGGTCGATGGGCGGGAGGATCGCCACTCATCTGGCCGCCGATGGGGAGGCCGCGGATGCGCTGGTTCTGTATGCCTACCCCCTACATCCGGCGGGGAGGCCCGAGAAGCTCAGATTCGACCACCTGCCCGTCATCGAGGCGCCCATGCTGTTCTTTCAGGGAACCCGGGACGCCCTGAGCAGAGCGGAGGTGTTCGATCGCCTGGTGCGGCCCCTGCCGTCCGTGAGTGTGTTCGACCTGGAGGGTGCGGATCACTCGGCGAGGATCAAGGGCTCGACACGCGAAGAGGTGAACGACCTGCTGGCCTGCGAAACGCTGTCCTGGCTGGAGGCCCTTTTTGCCGATCGGCGCTGAGTCGGGGATAATCTCCTGCCCTTCTTCTCTCTAGGAGTCCATTCATGGCTGACCAGGTCACCCTGAGCGCGTCGACTGGCCGGAGCACCGGCAGTCGCGAGTCGCGCCGTATCCGCCGCGGCGGCGAAGTGCCCGCCGTGGTCTACGGCAGGGATCTAGATCCGATCGCCGTGACCGTGAACCACCACGATCTCGTGGCGGCACTCAACACGGAAGCGGGCCGCAACGTACTCATCAACCTCGAGGTTGGAGGCCAGACGCTGCTGACGATGGCCCGGCAGATCGAACGCCACCCCTACCGCAACCTGATTCGCCACATCGACTTCGTGACCCTCTCACTCAAAGAGAAGACGAGGGTTTCCGTGGCGATCCACCTGGAAGGGGAAGCCGCCGGTGTTCGCGAGGGAGGGGTGCTCGCAGGTTCGATGGCCACCGTCGAGATCGAGGCGCTGCCGACCGACATCCCCTCGTATGTCACACTCGACGTTTCGGAGATGAACGTCGGAGACGTCCTGCGTGTGGCGGACCTGCCCGTCATCCCTGGCGTCGACTATCTAGACGATCCGGATGACGCGGTCGTCAGCGTGGTGGTTCCCGCCGCCGAGCCCGAGCCCGAGCCCGAGGAGGTCGAGGGTCTGTTCGAGGGCGAGGAAGGCGAAGAGGGCGAGGAAGGCGAAGAGGGCGAGGCCGGCGAAGAAGAGCCCGAAGAGGCCAGCTGATTGCGTGTCGTCGTCGGTCTCCGCAACCCTGGGGCCGAATACGAGGGCACCCGGCACAACGTCGGTTTTGAAGTCGTCGATGTGCTGACGCGCCGACATGGCGCCCGCTTTGGAAGAGGCAAACTGCGCCTTCGCTCGATGATCGCGGATCTGAGGATCGGCGATGAGCGGGCAGTCGTTGCAGTTCCCAACAGCTACATGAACGAGTCCGGAGGCCCGGTGCGCTCCGTGCTCTCGTACTACAAGGCATCCGCCGGCGATCTCCTGGTCGTTCACGACGACATCGATCTCGCCTTTGGGCGGCTCAGGGTGCAGGTCGGGGGAGGCAGCGGGGGCCACAACGGAATCCGCTCGATCGAGCACTTGCTGGGCTCACGTGAATTCAGCAGGCTCAAAGTGGGGGTTGGCCGTCCCACCGGGTCGATGGATCCGGCAGACTTCGTGCTCAGGCGGTTCTCGAAGACGGAGCGGCCCGAGGTCGATCTCCTGGTCGAAGACGGAGCAGACGTCGTCGAGCGCTGGCTGGAGGACCCGATCAAGGCACAAGAGCAGGCGTCTCACAGGAGGCCGGAGGCATGAGGTTCGACGCATTGGGGATCATCGTTTCGGACATGGCCGCTTCACTGGCCTTCTATCGCACCCTCGGACTCGACATCCCGGCCGAGGCGGACGGCGAGGGACACGTGGAGGTGTCCGTCGGAGGCATCAGGCTGATGTTCGATACCGTCGAGACGGTGCGCTCCTTCAGCGAGTGGGAGCCGCCCGGCGGCGGTCACCGCATGGCTCTCGCCTTCCTCTGCGACTCTCCGGCAGAGGTGGACGAAACGTTCTCGACTCTCGTCGGCGCGGGCCATCGCCCCTCCCTCGAGCCATTCGACGCTTTCTGGGGCCAGCGCTACGCGACCGTTCTCGACCCCGACGGCAACCCGGTGGACCTCTTTGCCGCTCTCTGAGGGTTTTCCCTCGTCGAGTCGGATAGCTGCACACTTCCGGCCGGTCTCCGGTCCTTTCCTCGGGAAGCGCCTCCTGAGGCTCGTGCTCGGACTGGTGCTCTTCGGTGTCGGTGCCGGTCTCATGATCGAGGCCGACCTCGGGAACTCGCCGTGGACGGTCTTCCATCAGGGTCTGTCGGTCACGTTTGGCCTGTCGATCGGCACGTGGACGGTGCTCGCCGGTGTCGCGGTGCTGCTCTTGTGGATCCCGCTGCGTGAGAGGTATGGCCTCGGGACCCTGTTGAACGTCCTGATGATCGGTCCTGTCATCGACGTGACAACGGCGCTGGTTCCCACACCCACGACGATGCTCTCGCGAGGCCTGCTGCTCGGTGCTGGCGTAGTCGCCATCGGCGCGGCCTCGGGGTACTACATCGGATCCCATCTCGGGCCGGGCCCCCGTGATGGCCTGATGACGGCCATCGCAGCGAGAGGACCATCGGTCAGGGCCACTCGGTTCTCGATAGAGGCCTCGGTGTTGGCGGTCGGATGGTTGCTGGGGGGGCGGGTCGGTGTCGGCACGCTGGTGTTCACGATCGCGATCGGACCACTCGTCCAGTTCTTCCTCCGCAGGCTCGAGGTGGCCGGGGTGCCCGCCGCACGGGGCAGGACCCTCCTCCACTAGCGTCGCCGGGAACGGAAGGAGAGACGTGGCCGACCTGGTAGGTGCACTGGATCAGGGAACGACCAGCACTCGATTCATGATCTTCGACAGGTCAGGGTCGGTGATAGCCGCGGCACAGGAGGAGCACCGCCAGATCTTCCCCAAACCGGGTTGGGTAGAGCACGACCCCGCCGAGATCACCACCCGGATGTGGTCGGTCATCGAGGCGGCTCTCGGCAAGGCCGGGATCGAAGGCTCGGAGCTAGCCGCCGTCGGTATCACCAACCAGCGTGAGACCTCCGTCGTCTGGGAACGTGATGGCGGCGCACCCGTTGCCAACGCCATCGTCTGGCAGGACATGCGGACCGCCGATCTGTGTGAGCTTCTCGCGGGTGATTCCGGTCAAGACCGGTTCCGCGTCAAGACCGGACTTCCCCTGGCCACCTACTTCTCGGGCCCAAAGGTGCGCTGGCTGCTTGACTCCGACCCCGATCTCGCCGCGGCAGGCCACCGCGGCGAACTCGCCTTCGGGACGGTGGATTCGTGGGTCCTGTGGAACCTGACCGGCGGGAAGGCCCACGCCACCGACGTCACCAATGCCTCCAGGACCATGCTCATGGATCTGTCCACACTCGAATGGGATGAGGAACTGGTGGAGGAGATCGGTGTCCCCAGGGCGATGCTGCCTCGAATCCTCCCCTCGGTGGGCGAGTTCGGAGTCGGTGTCGGGCCACTCGACGGCGTTCCCGTGGCCGGCATCCTCGGAGATCAGCAGGCAGCGCTGTTCGGGCAGACCTGCTTCGACCCCGGCGACGCCAAGAACACCTACGGAACCGGTTGCTTCATGCTTCTCAATACCGGCGTCGAACTGGTCCATTCCTCGAACGGCCTGCTCACCACCGTTGCCTATCGCATCGGGTCGGGGCCGGCCGCGTATGCCCTCGAGGGATCGATCGCCATCGCCGGCGCCCTGGTCCAGTGGCTGCGTGACAACCTCGGCATCATCTCGACGTCGGCGGAGATCGAGTCATTGGCCGCATCGGTGGAGGACAACGGCGACGTCTATTTCGTTCCCGCGTTCTCGGGCCTCTTTGCTCCCCATTGGCGCTCGGATGCCAGGGGAGCGATCGTCGGGATGACCCGATTCACCACCAAGGCACACCTCGCCAGGGCTGCGTTGGAGTCGACGGCTTTCCAGACACGTGAGGTTCTCGACGCGATGCGTGCCGACTCCGGGGTGACCCTCAACGAATTGCGGGTGGACGGTGGAATGGTTGGAAACGAATTGCTCATGCAGTTCCAGTCCGACGTCCTCGGTGTCCCCGTGGTGCGCCCGCTGGTGTCGGAGACCACCGCCCTGGGGGCTGCCTACGCCGCCGGGTTGGGAGTCGGGGTGTGGGGCTCCCCCGACGATCTCCGTGCCAACTGGGGCGAAGACCGTCGATGGCTGCCCGACCCGGGCGGTGCCGAGAACCTCTACGTCCGCTGGCAGAAGGCCGTCGAGCGCACGTTCGACTGGGTCTGACACCGGTACCCTCCCGCCCATGGAAGACAGTCACTGGCCCCGAGCATCTTCCTGGTTGGCGCGTGCGGACCGCTCGGCCTCCCTTCAAGTCGTGGGGGTTCCGTCTTCGAGAGCCTCGATCTCGGGATCGAGGGCCGACAAATGCCCCGGAGCGCTGCGCTCCAGACTGAGGCGCTTCTCGACCTTCGACGGCGAGACCGGTGTGGACCTCGGCGACGTTGCCGTCTTCGATCATGGCGACTGGCCCGTCGCCGACCTCGGTGCCGTCGAGATGATCGAGGAGGTCCAGCGTCTCGCCGAGGGCCTCGACGATCGTGGCTTGACCCTCTTCATCGGCGGAGACAACGCGATAACCCGTCCGTTGGTGCGTGCATCGGGACCCCTCGGCGAGACCGGTGTGATCACCTTCGACGCCCATCACGACGTCCGCACCCTGGCAGGCGGCCCATCCAACGGCACCCCCATCCGCGGGCTGATCGAGGACGGTCTCCCCGGGCGCCACGTGACACAGCTGGGCATCCACTCTTTCGCCAACTCGGCCGCTTACCGGAGATACTGCGACCAGCAGGGGATCTCGGTCGTGACCATGGCGGACATCGACCGCACCGGGATCGGATCGGCCGTGGAGGATGCGCTGGCCAACATCTCGACCAGACGTATCCATGTCGATGTGGACATCGACGTCCTCGACCGCGCCTTTGCGCCTGCGTGCCCTGGATCGCGACCGGGCGGGATGACCGTCCGGCAGTTGGCGGCCGCGGTTCGCATGGTCGTGGCCGATGAGCGGGTGACGTCTGTGGACTTCGTGGAACTCGATCCTGACCGCGACATCGACGGGTTGACGCTGGATGCGCTGGCGACGGTTTTTCTCGCCGCGGTGTCGGGTTTTGCGGAGAGGAGCAGAAGGTGATCGTCACGGTCGATGGTTCGCCCCTGAGCATCGAGCAGGTCGTCGCCGTGGCGCTGGGTAGAGCGTCCGCGCGGCCGGCGCCCGACCTCGACGAGCGGTTGGCCCCGGCTCGGGCGGTCGTGGATGAGGCCGTCGCAAACGAAACGGTCGTATACGGCATCACCACCGGATTCGGGGCCCTTGCCTCTACCCGGGTCGGAAAGGCCGAGGTCGAGGGACTACAGGTGAACCTGCTCCGGAGCCATGCCGCCGGGGTGAACGTGCCGCTCCCGGACGAGGTCGTCAGGGCGATGCTGCTTCTTCGAGCACGCACCCTGGCCCAGGGTCACAGTGGAGTCCGTCCCGTCGTCGTCGAGCGGTTGCTCGAGATGCTGGACCGGGGAATTCTCCCCGTCGTACCCTCGCAGGGATCGGTTGGTGCATCCGGAGATCTGGCTCCTTTCGCCCATCTGGCGCTTCCGCTCATAGGCGAGGGTGAGGTGCGGGTGGACGGTGTGATCGGACCTGCGGGTGAGGCGTTGGAGGCGGCCGGGCTCCCACCTCTCCACCTCAAGGCCAAAGAGGGGCTCTCGCTCCTCAACGGAACCGAAGGGATGCTGGCGATGGGTGTACTCGCACTCCATCGTGGCGAGACCCTCGCGGTGGCAGCCGACAGAGCTTGTGCGTTGTCGATAGAGGCCCTCATGGGATCGGCCCGACCGTTCCGGCCAGAGATCCACGCGCTGCGACCCCACCCGGGCCAGGTCGCATCGGCGGGTCGCATCGCCGCCCTTCTCGAGGGCTCCGAGATCGGCGCCAGCCATGCCGACGACTTCACCCATGCCGTACAGGACGCCTACTCGCTCCGGTGCGCCCCGCAGGTGCACGGCGCCGTGAGCGACACGCTGGCTCACGCGCGGGCGGTCTTCGAGAGAGAGTTGGGCGCGGTGGTGGACAACCCGATCGTCTTCGCCGACACGGGCGAGGTGCTTTCGGGTGGCAATTTCCACGGTCAGCCACTCGCGTTCGCCCTGGACTTCATGGCCGTCGCCCTGACCGAGTTGGGATCGATATCGGAGCGGCGGACCGATCGTATTCTCGACCCGCAGCGCTCGTCCGGCCTGCCCGCCTTCCTGTCGCCGAGGCCGGGTCTCAACTCGGGTTACATGCTGGCCCAATACACGGCAGCCTCTTTGGTGGCCGAGAACCGGGTGCTGGCCCATCCCGCATCCGTCGAGTCGATACCCACCTCCGGAAGCCAGGAGGACCACGTCTCGATGGGCTGGGGTGCCGCCCGCAAGTTGACTCAGGTGATCGACAACACGACGAGGGTCATCGCGGTGGAGATCCTCTGCGCCGTGCAGGGCATGGAGGAGCGTGCGCCGCACCAACCGTCACCGGCGACCGCAGAACTTGCCGGAAGGATCCGGGCGATCGTGCCCCGCCTGACCGAGGACAGGCCGATCGGGCCGGAGATCGAGGCGGTGGCAGCGTTCCTGGAATCCGGTGGGTTCACCGGGCCCTAGACGCCTCCGAGACCGCCACGAACTCGTCCACCGTGAACGTCGCGACCGCGGTTCCGATCAGCTCGAGCGGAAGATCGTCGAGCTTTCGGAATCTCACGCAGCTCTGGCCGACGTCGTAGCGTTTGCCGGTGGCGCGGTAGTCGGCCTCGAATCTCTCCCGGGCCTTCCCGTCGGCGTAGATGGCGCTGAGGTACACCGCCATGTGGTTCTTCTGGGAGGCCAGCGCCGCATACATGAGCGGCTTCTTGTTGTAGGTGTCGGGCTTCACCGACAGGGGCACCTGGTAGGTGATCATCCCCCAGTTCATCGCCTCCTCGAAGCCGTCGGGCAGATTGGAGAGGATGACCGCACGAACGGCCTCGAGGGCCTCGCGTCGGTCTTCGGGAAGGCTCTCCAGGTATTCCTGGACGGATTCGGCGTCGGATTGCATGACTTCTCCGGTGGGAGGGTTCGAAGCAATGTACCGTTCGGGACCAGCTCTCGAGAGGTGAGGATGACCGGTCCCAGGCCCGTGAAGGCGGCTCGGGGTGACAGGCTCCGGGCAAAAGGCTGGCTGCAGGAGGCGGCTCTGCGTTGCCTGGAGAACAACCTGGATCCCGAAGTGGCCGAGAACCCCGACGACCTGGTCGTATACGGCGGAACCGGCAGGGCCGCCCGGTCCTGGGACGCCTTCGATGCGATCGTGGCCACACTCCTCGATCTCGAAGAAGACGAGACATTGCTGGTCCAGTCGGGAAAGCCGGTGGGCGTGCTCGGCACGCATCCCCTCGCTCCCAGGGTCCTCATCGCCAACTCCCTGCTCGTCCCCGAATGGGCGACCTGGGAGCATTTCTGGGAGCTGGAGGCGGCCGGCCTGATGATGTACGGGCAGATGACGGCGGGATCGTGGATCTACATCGGCACCCAGGGGATCCTGCAAGGTACCCACCAGACCTTCGTCGCCATCGCCGACCAGAGCTTCGGAGGGAGCCTGGCGGGGACCATCACCCTCACTGCCGGACTCGGTGGCATGGGGGGAGCCCAGCCGCTGGCGATCACCATGAACGACGGTGTGGCGCTCGTGTGCGACGTCGACCCGTGGCGAATCAACCGCCGCGTGGAGACCGGCTACCTAGATGCCGAAGCCCCCTCCCTGGACGCTGCCCTGGCGATGGCCGAGCAGGCCAAGCGGGACAAGAAGCCGCTGTCGGTGGGCTTCGTGGGAAACGCAGCCGATGTCTTCCCGGAGATCCACCGTCGCGGTGCCGAGATCGACATAGTGACGGACCAGACGTCGGCACACGACCCGCTCAACGGATACGTGCCGAATCACTTCACGCTCGAGGCCGCCACCGAGTTGCGGCAAGCAGATCCGCCCCGGTACATCGCCGAGGCACGCCGGGCGATGGCCGAGCACTGCTCGTCGATGGTCGACTTTCGCCGGGGTGGCGCCGAGGTGTTCGACTACGGCAACAACCTGCGGGGCGAGGCCGTCCGGGGCGGCTACACCGATGCCTTCGAGTACCCGGGCTTCGTACCCGCCTACATCCGGCCCCTCTTCTGTGAGGGTCTCGGGCCCTTCCGGTGGGTTGCTCTCTCCGGCGATCCTGCCGACATCGCCGCCACCGATGAGGCGGTGAAGACGTTGTTCCCCGACAACCGCCCCCTGCATCGGTGGCTGGAGATGGCCGAGAAGAAGGTCCAGTTCCAGGGGCTGCCGGCCCGCATCTGCTGGTTGGGGTACGGCGAGAGGGACCAGGCCGGCCTGGCGTTCAACGAGTTGGTGGCGAACGGCGAGGTGTCGGCGCCGGTGGTGATCGGGCGCGACCACCTCGACTCCGGGTCCGTGGCCTCGCCCTACCGAGAGACCGAGGCCATGGCCGACGGGTCGGACGCAGTGGCCGACTGGCCGATCCTCAACGCGCTCGTGAACACGGCGTCCGGAGCCGCCTGGGTGGCGGTCCACCATGGCGGCGGGGTGGGAATCGGCAAGTCGATTCATGCAGGAGCGCAGGTCGTCGCGGACGGGACGAGCGAAGCGGTCGGCCGGCTGACACGCGTCCTCACCAACGATCCGGCGATGGGGGTGCTGCGGCACGCCGATGCCGGATACCAGCGCGCCAAGGACACCGCCCGCGATCGAGGGGTACGGGTGCCGATGCCGTGAGCGAGCCATTGAGACTGCGGGGCATCTCCCGTCTGGTCACCAATGTGCCGGGCGATGGCCCGCTCGGCATCATCGAGGATGCGGTCGTCGACCTCGCGCACGGCGAGGTGGCGTGGGTCGGGGAGGCGGCGGCGGCACCGCGTGCCGCCGGTGAGGTCCTGGACGTCGAAGGTCGAGCCGTCATGCCGGGCTTCGTCGATCCGCACACCCATCTGGTGTTCGAAGGTGACCGCTCGGAGGAATTCGCGATGCGGATGGCGGGAGCCACGTACTCGAGCATCCAGGCATCCGGCGGCGGGATCATGGCCACGGTGGCCGCCACCCGCCAGGCGTCGACCGGGGCCTTGTTCGAAGCCGCCCTCGCCCGGGTGACTGCGATGTTCCGGGCCGGGACGACCACCGTCGAGATCAAGTCGGGCTACGGCCTGACCGCCGACAGCGAGCGGCGGATTCTCGAGGTGGCCGCACGGATCGGTGAGGAGTCGCCGGTGGAGGTGGTACCGACATTTCTCGGTGCCCACGCGATTCCACCCGGCATCGACCGCGCCGGTTTCGTCCGCCAGGTCGTCGAGGATCTCCTACCCGCCTGTGCGCCGCTGGCGAGGTTCATCGACGTGTTCTGCGACGAGGGAGCCTTCACCCTCGACGAGACGAGGGTGATCCTCGAGGAAGGAGTGGCGGCGGGGCTGCGACCACGTCTACACGCCGAGCAGCTCGCTTTCACGGGAGCAGCCCAACTCGCCGCCGAGTTCGATGCCGCATCGGCCGACCACCTCGACCACTTGACCGAGGAGGGTGCCGAGGCGATGGCACGGCACGGCGTCGTGGCTGTGTTGCTACCCGGCGCGACACTGTCGATGCGGTCGGGTTCGCCCCCCTACCGGCTCCTCAAGGAGCGGGGCGTAACAGTCGCCTTGGCAACGGACTGCAATCCCGGTACGTCCTACTGGCTGTCGATGCAGTCGATGGTCACTCTTGCCGTGGGTCTGTTCGGCATGGAGGTGGAGGATGCGATCTGGTCGGCCACCCGCGGCGGCGCCCTGGCCCTCGAGGACTCACGGAAGGGGATCGTCACCCCGAGGGCGACGGCCGACCTGATCGTCCTCGACACGGACGACCCGGTGGATCTCGCCTACCGGCCAGACACCAATCACGTCGCGATGGTGATCAAGGACGGAGTTCGGGCGCTCTGATCAAAGGCCTTCCGCGGCCAGTTCCGCCTCGAACTCGGCGATCCGGCGCTTTGCCGTCGAATCGTCCCAGCCGAGTGCATCACCCATCACATCGGCGATCGAGTCGGCGTCGCTGCGACCGTGCGTCGGTGAGAACCAGGCCAGCCTTGTTCTCCGCAGAGCGACGTCGCCGATCGACGCCGCAGCCTCGAAACGGCATGCGTGGCTGACATCGGCGAGTGTGGTCCTGCCGTCCGAGAGGGACCGTGCCAGCGCAGGGGTGGCTTCGGCGATCCTCGCCACCTGCTCGGAGTCGGTCCCGTACTTGCCGTACATCCACCTGGCGGCCTCCGGTTCGATCCCCGCCGCGGTGAGCCGCCTCTCGATGCTCGGCACGTGGCCGTTCGCTCCCACGAGCGGCGTCTCGGCGGTGACCGAGCGTTGTTTCAGCCCGATCGACGCGGCAACCAGGTCGGCGGCCTGCTTGGCGATGCGCCGGTAGGTCGTCAGCTTCCCGCCGGCGACCCTCACGTAGCCGTCGGCAGGCTCGTCGATCACGTGCTCGCGGGAGGCACGCGCCGTCGAGGTGGCTCCTGCACCCGACAGGGCACGCAGTCCGGCGAAAGTCGACAGCGGCGCGGGTCTGTCCACGTCGAGGTATCGCTGAACGTGCCTGAGCAGGTACTCGACGTCTTCGGCGTCTGCGACCGGATGGGCCGGGTCGGCATCGTAGGGGGTGTCGGTGGTTCCGATCATCGCATGGCCGAGCCACGGCACGATGTAGAGAACCCGGCCGTCGTCGGTCTCAGGGAGCACCAAGGCCCTTCCGCCGAGGCCGAGGCTGTCGCCGCTGACGATCACATGGACGCCCTTGCTGCGAATGATCGGCATCCGGTCCTCGTTGCCCTCCAGCGGCGGGGACTCGAACGCCCCAGTTGCAGAGACGACGGTACGCGCCCGCGCCACCAAGGGTCGGCCCGTCGGTAGATCGAGCATGTGAACCCGGTATCCGGGGCCATCGACCGATAGCCGCTCCACCCGCACCCCGCCCGCCGCAACGGCTCCGAAGCGTCGAACAGCGGTTTTGGCCACGGACACCACCAGCCGGGAGTCCTCCGTCTGGGCGTCGGAGTAGATGAAGCCGCCCCTGAGTCCCTCGGTGGCGAGATGGGGCATCTTCTCCAGCAAGTGATCGGAGGTGACCCGCCGGTGCCGGTGGCCCGGGCGCCCGATCCCACCGAGGATGTCGTAGAGGGTCAGACCGGCAGCCAGCGCGAGTGGCCTCAATCGCGGCCCCGAAGCCCACCGGGGAGCATCGGCCAGCCCGTATTGGGTGTACAGCGGGATGACGAATTCGGTCTCGTCGAACAGGAAGTCGGCAACCCGGGCGAGCACCTTCTGCTCGCGCAACCCCTCGGAAACGAGGTGGAACTCGAAGTGAGGCAGGTAACGGATGCCTCCGTGAAGGAGTTTCGTCGAGCGGGACGAAGTGCCATGGGCGAAGTCGGCCTGGTCTACGACGGCAACGCTCAGGCCCCGTGATGCCAGGTCGAGCGCCACACCGGCACCGGTGATACCTGCTCCGATGACCAGCGTGTCGAAGTCTGCCTCGAGACGGGCGACGTGGTCCGTCCGGATCCACTCGGTGGTGCTCATTCTTGCGAGGCTAACTGAACCCAGAACACCCAAATCAGCGGTGGGGTCCGGGTCCGGACGCCGAAGTTATGATCGCCTCCAACCCTGAGAGGTTCCACATCAGCATTCCAGATGGCTTGGCGGTGACACGGGTGGTGTTGGTGCCCGTGGTGATGGTCCTGGCGCGCCTCGATGGCGAGATCGATCATGCGCTCGGCATCGCAGCCACGATCTTCATCATCGCCGCGCTCACCGACTTCTTCGACGGCTATCTGGCGCGCAAGATGAAAGTCGAGTCCATTCTGGGTGCCTTCCTCGACACCACGGCCGACAAACTCCTGGTCACAGGGTCGTTGCTGGCGCTCGTCTCCATCGATCGCGTGTCGATCTGGGCTGCCCTGATCATCGTGATGCGCGAGTTCATCGTCATGGCGTTGCGAGGTCTGGTTGCCCTGGGCGGTGGAACCGTGAAACCCTCGACCTGGGGGAAGATCAAGGCGACCTCTCAGTTCATCGCAATCGCCCTGGCTTTCCTGCGCCTTCCCGAGCCGTGGGGTCCCCTTTACCTCGATCAGTGGGCCATGTGGGTGGCGGTGATCCTGACGATCGCCTCCGGCTGGCAGTATCTGGCGGGATTCGGCGAGACGGTCCGGGCTTCGCGCGCTCGCGTCTCCACATGACGATCGCCGTCACCGGCGGCTCTGGAGTCGTCGGTGGAGCGCTGCTCCGGCACCTGGTGGAGTCGGGCGATCGGCCCCGTGCCATGTCACGGTCGGTGACCTCGGACCAACTCCTCGAGGCTCTGGGAGCAGAACCTCATCGGTGTGACCTCTTCGAGGGCCTCGAGGGCTTCATGAGCGGTGTCGAGACGGTGTTCCACGTCGCCGGGGTCAACGAGATGTGCTCGCCAGACCCGCAGGCGATGTACCGGGCAAACATCGACGGCGCCGTGAGCGTGGCGCGAGCCGCCCGCGCCGCCGGTGTGCGGCGCCTCGTGATCACCTCCTCGGCGGCCACGATCGGTGAGGAGAGGGGCGAGGTCGGTCGCGAAGACACGGTCCACCGCGGTGCCTACCTGTCGCACTACGAGCGCTCCAAACACCTCGGGGAACTGGCGGTCCTCGACGCCGTGCCCGACCTCGACGTGGTGGTCGTCAATCCATCCTCCGTGCAAGGTCCCGGCCGGGCAACGGGAACGGGCCGCCTGATCCTCGACCTCATCAACGGCAGGCTCCCGTTCCTCGTCGACACGCGAGTGTCGATCGTCGACATCGACGATTGTGCTCGCGGTCACATCCTCGCTGCCGAGCGCGGCCGAGCAGGCCGGCGCTACATCCTCAACTCCTTCACGATCGGTATGGACGAAGCGGTGGCAACGCTGGAGACGATCACCGGCAAGAGCCTGCCGGTGCGGTACCTGCCGGGTTGGGTGGCGCAGCTCGCCGTGGGCCCGGTGGAGGCCGGTGCGCGGTTGCTGCGCCGCCGGCCGAGGGTCTGCCGCGAGATGGTGAGGACCATGCGCCATGGCCATGCCTATGACGGGTCGAGGGCACAACGTGAGTTGGGTCTCGAATACACGCCGGCGGCGACTCTCATGACTCGCCTGGTCGAGTGGTTTCGACAGGAGGGATTGGCCGGATGACGCCTGAAGAGATCTTCGAGGCGGTACGAGGCTTCAGCGAGCAGATCCCCTTCAATCAGCACCTCGGCCTCCGGGTGGAGGAGTTCGGGGAGGACCGAATCTCCGTGGTGTTCGACGGCCGACCGGAATTGATCGGCAACTTCGCGAAGGGTGTCCTCCACGGTGGGGTCATCTCGGCGACGCTGGATCTCGTGGGGGGCCTGACCGCCCTGAGTTCGGTGCTCGGCATCCAGCGACCGGACAGCCTCGAACAGGTGGGGGCGATCTTCGAGCGCTTCGGAACCATCGATCTCCGTGTCGACTACCTGAGGCCCGGCGCCGGGTCGAGCTTCCGTTCGAGCGGAGTCACGCTGCGGGCGGGGCGCCGGGTGGTGGTGACCCGAATGGAGATGCGCAACGACCTGGGCGACCTGATCGCCGTGGGCACCGGAACCTACATCACCGGCTGAACCTACGATTGTCACCCGTGTCCGCCCCACTCTCGTCTCTCGTCGCCCTCTGGCGTGAGCACCGTTTCCCTTCCGACCGTTGGGCGGTCCCGGTCGCGGCCCGCGCCTACGCTCTCGCCGGCCTGAAGGCGGCTCATCAGGGAGCGTTGCTGGTCGTCGTGCCCGGTGAACGGGACGCAGAAGAGCTGGCTGACGACCTCGTCCTCTTCCGCGAACACGTCCACCTGCTCCCAGCCTGGGAGACGCTTCCCTTCGAGCACCTCTCGCCGAACGAAGGCACGATGGCGAGGCGGGCACAAGCGAGGCACCTCCTCGGCGTGGGCGATGTGATCGTCGTGGCTTCCGTGAGGGCCGCCGTGCAGAGGCTGAGCCCGAGCTCTCCCGAACCGGTGCAGATCACCCGCGGTGTGGACGTGGACGGCACCGACCTCAGCCGGACGCTGGCGGCCATGGGATACCGCAGGACCGACCGAGTCGAGGGGCGTGGCGAGTTCGCGGTCCGCGGCGGGATCGTCGATGTGTTCCCGGCCCAGGCCGACGGACCGGCGCGCGTCGATCTCTGGGGAGACACTGTCGACGACATCCGGACCTTCTCGGTGGGCGATCAGCGATCCAAGGATCCGATCGATGCCCTGGTGATCTATCCAGCTCGCGAGTTCACGGCAGATGCGGTAACCGCCGAGAAGGCGTCCCGCCTCGTCACCAGCGAACCGTGGAACGCCGCGGTCTGGGACCGCCTCGCCGAAGGACAGCAATTCTCGGGGATGGAATCGTGGATGCCCTGGTTGGCCGACCCGCGTTGTCTCCTCGACACCCTCCCGGAGTCCGTTCGCGTGGTGGTGGTCGATCCGGCGCGGGCCTCCGATCGAAGCAGGGAACTGGTCAAGGAGGAGCAGGAGCTCGCCGAGGCACTGGCCCCGACCTGGGGTCACGGAGCGCCCGAGGCCGGTGACCATCCCGCTCTCTTCCTGCCCTTCGAACCCGGCGTCGCTCTCGAGATGCCGGCGGTGCCTACCGGACCCGACGACCCGGTTCTCGGGGTGCGCACGCTCGATGCCACGCCGGGGGATGCCGAGTCGGTGGCCAGGGCACTGGCCGCTCTGGGGGCAGGAGGGGTGACGGCCGTCGTGGCGATGGACGGTGCACCGGCTGCCGATCGTGTCGCCCGTGTCCTCGCCGAGAACGGGCTCGCCCTGAACCGTGTCGAGACCCTCGAGCGACTCGAGCCCGCGGTGATCGCATCCGGCATCCATCGCGGCTTCGTCTTGAGCGTCCCGCCTGTCGCGGTCCTCGGGGAACAGGAGATCGCCGGCCGCCGGCGTGCCCACCGCCGGGTCGCTCCCAGCCGTCATCGGGTGGGAGTGGGAGCCGAATACCGAGACTTGAGGGCCGGCGACTACGTGGTCCACTACCGGCATGGGATCGGGAGATTCGAAGGACTCGTCGCCCGGCAGATGGCCGGGGTCGAGCGCGACTACCTGGTGGTCGCATACGCGGCGGAGGACCGGCTCTATGTCCCGACCGATCAGCTTGCGGCCGTCCAGAAGTACACCGGGGGAGATGCTCCCCGGCTGTCTCGAATGGGTGGCAAGGACTGGTCGGACACCAAGGACCGGGTCCGCAAGGCAGTGGCGGCGGTGGCCGAAGAGGTGGTGCGGCTCCATCGCGCCCGGGCGCGGGCGACCGGGCAGGCATTCGCACCGGACACGCCATGGCAGCGGGAGATGGAGGCGTCCTTCCCCTTCGAGGAGACCCCCGATCAGCTGGTCGCCATCGGCGAGATCAAAACGGACATGGAGTCGGACGACCCGATGGACAGGCTGGTGTTCGGGGACGTCGGGTACGGGAAGACCGAGATGGCGATTCGTGCCGCGTTCAAGGCTGCCATGGCCGGGAAACAGGTCGCCATCCTCTGTCCGACCACGCTGCTCGCCCAGCAGCATCACCAGACCTTCTCGCAGCGTTTCGAGCCCTATCCGATCCGGGTCGAGATGCTGTCGCGATTCCTCAGTAATGCCGAAGCGAGGGACGTCGTGCGCCGCCTGGCGACGGGGGAGGTCGATGTGGTCATCGGCACTCACCGTTTGTTGTCCGACGACATCCGTTTCAAGGACCTCGGTCTGCTGGTGATCGACGAGGAACAGAGGTTCGGCGTCAATGCCAAGGATGCCATCAAGAAGATCCGAATCGGCGTGGACGTCCTGACACTCACCGCAACGCCGATTCCCCGCACGCTGGAGATGGCGCTCACCGGCATCCGCGAGGTGAGCCACATCAGGACTCCCCCCGAGGACCGGCATCCGATCCTCACCTATGTCGGCCCATACGACGAACAGGCCGCCTCGGCTGCGATCAGGCGCGAGATGCTCAGAGAGGGGCAGGTGTTCTACGTCCACAACCGGGTCCAGTCGATCGACAGGGCCGTTGCCAGGTTGCGACAGTTGGTCCCCGACGCCCGCTACGTGGTGGCCCACGGCCAGATGTCGGAAGGCCAGCTCGAGCAGGTGATGCTCGACTTCTGGAACCGCGAGTACGACGTCATGGTCGCCACCACCATCATCGAGTCGGGCCTCGATCTCCCGCAGGTGAACACCCTGATCGTCGAGCGAGCCGATCTGCTCGGGCTCGCACAGCTCTATCAGCTCCGCGGACGCGTCGGCCGGTCGTCGCAGCGCGCCTACGCCTACCTCTTCCACCCCCGCGACCAGAGCCTCACGGAAGAGGCCCATCGTCGCCTCGAGGCGATCGGCGAGGCCACGGACCTCGGTTCCGGGTTCCAGCTCGCCATGAAGGACCTCGAGATCCGAGGGGCGGGGTCCATCCTCGGCGAGGTGCAGTCGGGGCACATCTCCGCCGTCGGCTTCGACCTCTACGCGGAATTGGTGGCCGAGGCCGTCGACAGGCTCGAGGGCCGTGAGGCGAAGGAGGAGCGTGCCGAGGTCCGAATCGACCTGTCCACCGACACCCACCTTCCGGATGATTACGTGACCGAGCAGCAGTTGAGACTCGAGGCCTACCGGCGCCTTGCGTTGGCGGAGACTGCCGATGCCGTCGATGATGTCGCTGCAGAGTGGGCAGACCGGTTTGGGGAGCTCCCGGCACCGGCATTGGCTCTCGTGAAGCTCGCCCATCTGCGTGTTCAGGCGCTGCGGGTCGGAGTGAATGAGATCGTGGAGTTGCGCGGGGAGGTCCGCATCGGCCCAGTCGATCTGAGTGCCTCGCAAGAAGTGAGGCTCCAGAGGTTGTGGCCGCGCTCGGTTCTGAGAGCCCGCGAAGGCCTCGTATTCATCCCCACCCCGCGCAAGGTGCTCGAGGGTCTGCTGGACTTCTTTGCCCGAATGTGGCCGATCGACTGACTAGGTCGAACTCCGGCCTAGCATTGCCGGCGTATCCGTCCCTAGGAATTCCCTTGAAGAAAGCAGTTCTAGGCCTGGCTGTGCTCGCTCTGGCAGCCGGCTCTTGCAGCGGCGCCGGCGCCGTGGTGGCCACCGTCGATGGCACCGAGATCCTCCTCTCCGAAGTCGAATCACTCCGACCCGACGGCTCGGGCGCAGTCTCCGTCGAAGACTTCAGCGACGACCTGCTCAACACGATCGTCGAAATCGTGGTCGTTCAGCGGGCCGCCTCCGAGTTCGGCATCGAGTTCGACGATGCCTCCATCGAGGCGAGACTCGAGGAGCTCAAACAGCAGATCGCCGATCAGACCGGTCTCGAGTACGAGGATTTCCTGGAGCAGCAGGGTCTCACCGATGGCCGGGTCCGGCGGATCGCCCGCCAGCAGCTCGTCGCCGAAGCCGTGGAGGAGAGGTTGGTCGCGGCCGCCCCGGAGCCGACCGCCGAGGAGATCGACACCAGGTACCAGCAGAACCTCTACGGGTTCACGGAGGCCTGCGTCTCGCACATCCTGGTGGCCACCGAGGAAGAAGCGGAGTCTGCCAAAGCGAGAATCGACGGCGGCGAGGACTTCGCAGCGGTGGCGATGGAGCTCGGCACCGATGGCACCGCCCCTGAGGGCGGATCACTCGGATGCGCCTCACTCGCCGGCTACGTCCCCGAGTTCGCCCAGGCCGCTCTGGATGCGCCCATCGGCGTGGTGACCGGTCCTGTGCGAAGCCAGTTCGGTTTCCACGTGATCCTCGTCGACAGCCGGGACTCCCAGGAGCTCGATGACGTTCGCGATGCCCTGCTGGCCCAGATCGATGCCGAGAGGCGTGGAACGCTGGTCCAGGAGTGGCTGCTTGCGGTCGTCGCCGAATCCGACATCCAGATCGATCCCAAGTACGGCTCGTGGACCAACGATCCATTCCCACAGGTGTTGCCCCCGCAGTAGCGGTCGTCGGGCTCGGTCCCGGCGATCTCGACCGGCTGGCGCCGTCTTCGGTCGAGTTGCTCATGGACCCTTCCCGGGAGGTGATCGTGCGCACGCTCGAGCACCCAGCCGCCCGGCAGCTCGGTGAAAGGCGGGAGGTGGTTTCCTGCGACGATCTCTACGAGGAAGCCGAGAGCTTCGAAGCCGCTTATGAGGGGATCGTGGCGCGCGTGCTCGCAGCGGCGGCATCGGGACCGGTCGTGTATGCGGTTCCCGGGAACCCGCGGGTCGGCGAGTTCGCCGTGGCCTTGCTGGAGGCAGAGGCCGATCGGCAGGGTGTCACATACGGCATCGTCTCGGCGGAGTCCTTCATCGATGCGGTCCTGACCGTCGTGGGCGTTGACCCGCTGCGTAGCGGGCTGCAGATCCTCAATGGTCACGATCTACCCGACCCGCTGGTCATCGACAAGCCGACCATCATCGCCCATTGCGATCTCCCGGTGGTGCTCGCCGACGTGGTCGATCGAATCGCAAGGGTCGTCCCCGAGGGCACCGAGGTCTCGCTGGTCATCGGAGCGGGGGGCGCGGATGAGCGCGTGGTCACCCGTCCGGTCGAAGACATCGACAGCTCGTTGGCAGGAGTACGCACCTCCCTGTTCCTCGCCCCCGAACCCGGAGGACTCATCGGGGTGGTCAAGACGATGCGGCGCCTCCGCGACGAGTGTCCGTGGGACCGTGAACAGACGCATGCATCGCTGGTCAAGAACCTGATCGAAGAGACCTTCGAACTCGTGGATGCGTTGGCGGGGCTCGCACCAGACGACTGGGGCGCCTATGCCGAGGTGGAGGACGAGTTGGGTGACGTGCTGTTACAGGTTCTCTTCCACTCCGCCATCGCCCGCCAGGCGGGCGCCTTCGACATCGACGACGTTGCCGAGAACCTCCGCCAGAAGCTGGTCCGGCGCCATCCGCACGTGTTCGGGGACGTAGTCGTAGAATCACCCGACCAGGTGAAGACCAACTGGGATCTCATCAAGGAGTCAGAGAGGGGGGTCCCGCAATCGTCGGTGCTCGACGGTGTGCCCCGGTCGATGCCCGGCTTGTCGCGAGCGGCCAAGATCCAGAATCGTGCAGCCAAGGTGGGTTTCGACTGGCCGCAAGTGGGCCCGGTCGTCGAGAAGCTGCGGGAAGAGACCCGCGAGCTGGAAGCAGCGCTCGACTCGCCCGATGGCGACCCCGAAGGCGAGCTCGGTGACCTGCTCTTCACGATCGTCAACCTGTCGCGGCATCTGGGAACGGACCCCGAGAGCGCGTTGCGAGGCTCGCTCGCCAGATTCGAGGCCCGCTTCCGCGCCATGGAGGCCGAAGGGCCGCTCGACGGGCTCACTCTGGAGGAACTCGACGCCCGCTGGGAGCAGGCAAAACAGAGCCGCGGCTGAAACTCCGGCTACCCGGAGCCACATCCGTGCCCTGCTAGGTTTCGCGCCGAGAAAGAAGGTCCGATGTCAACGAAAATCACCCTGATTCGCGCCCGCGAAATCCTCGACTCGCGGGGCAATCCAACCGTCGAAGCCGAGGTGTTCCTCTCTGGTGGCGGGTTCGGGCGCGCCGCTGCTCCCTCCGGCGCCTCGACCGGCGCCCTCGAGGCCCATGAGCTGAGAGATGGCGGCGAACGGTTCGGAGGGAAGGGCGTGCTCAAGGCGGTCGCCCACGTGAACGGTCCCATCTCCAA
>JBFGRR010000004.1:0-24008 GCA_041567215.1 Acidimicrobiia bacterium
GAGTGGAAGCTGAGCGTGTGACCCTGCTCATCGTCGACGATCACGACCTGTTCAGGTCGGGGGTGCGTGCGGCTCTCGAGGACAGTTTCGAGGTGATCGGAGAGGCTTCCGACAGCGATGCCGCCGTCGATCTGATCTTGGAGCGCAAGCCGGCGGTGGTGCTTCTCGACGTCCATCTGCCGGGCGGCGGCGGCAAGGACGTCGTGGAGAGGGTCAAGGCCGGGGGAGGCTCACCGGTGTTCCTCGCTCTCTCTGCCTCCGACTCCGCCGCCGATGTGGTGAGCGTGGTTCGGGCCGGTGCGCGCGGCTACGTGACCAAGACCATCTCGGCCGATGAACTGAAAGCGGCGATCCGTCGGGTCGCCGCCGGGGATGCGGTCTTCTCTCCCCGCCTGGCCGGGTTCGTCCTCGACGCCTTCTCGTCCATCGCCGTGAAGGACATCGACGATGAACTCGACCTCCTCACCGAGCGGGAGCGCGACGTGCTCCGGCTCATCGCTCGTGGATACACCTACCGAGAAGTGGGGGAGGAGTTGTTCATCTCGATCAAGACCGTCGAGTCACACATGTCGTCGGTGTTGAGGAAGCTGCAGCTCTCCAACAGAAACGAGCTGACACGCTGGGCGGCCGAGCGCCGTCTCATCTAGCAGCGGGCACCGCTGCTAGATCTCTCGCGCCATCGGGTTTCTCCTTGGAAATGTGACGTCGTCCGCCTGGTGAGAATTCACTTGACAAGATGACATCAATATGACATCATGATGCTGTCACAACGACAAGGAGGAAAGAAATGACCAACTTCGGACTGGCGATGAACGAAGCCAGGCATCACCATCTCAGCCGCCGCTGGAGCGGCAAGAGGCGCTGAGATGCACCTCGAGGGCATCTTCACCGGGCTGGAGGCGGCAGTCACCACCCAGGTGGCCGTAGCCGGAGCCGACCCCGCCGTCGAGGAGGCCGCGGCCCACCTGATCACCGCGCTTCGGCCCGCCGTACAGGCGGCGCTCTTCGACCTCGCCCAGCAGGCTGCGGCCGAAATACAGGCACAGCTCGACGGCAGATCCGTGGACGTCGTTCTCGTGGATGGAGACCCGGTTCTTCGGGTGTCCGAAGCAGCCGCGATGATCACCGACGAGGACTTCGATGCGCGGCTGACGCTGCGACTGCCGCCGTCGCTGAAAGGCATCGTCGAGGAGGCAGCAGGGATCAGCGGCGAGTCCGTGAACGCCTGGGTGGTCGATGCCCTTTCGAAGGCGGGGAGGACCCGTGCCTCCACCAATCGGGTCAAGGGGAGGTTCGACCTGTGACCTGGACATACGATGTGGAACAACGGCCCCGGCTGGAGGTGCGCGTGCCCGCGGGACGGATCACCGTCGAGACCGGGAACGAAGGGTCGATCTCCGTGAGCGTCACCGGTGGCGGCGCCGAGTCCGTCGAAGTCGGCCAGACCGGAGACACCGTCTTCGTCCGCCGGCTCCAAGGCGGCTGGTTCCGATCCGGCTCCGTGGCCGTGTCCGCCGTGGTGCCCACAGGGTGTGAGATCGAGGTGTCCGTGGCTTCGGCCGACATCGACCTGCGCGGCGCGATGGGTGCAACGACGGTCAAATCGGCATCGGGCGACCTGCGGGCGGAGACGGTCGCTTCCCTGGATGTGAGTTCGGCCTCGGGAAATCTACAGGTCGACGACGTCGAGGGTGACGCCGGGATCAGCACCGCCTCGGGCGACGTGACGCTCGGCTCGGTGAACGGCCGCCTCAACGTCAAACTGGCGTCTGGAGACCTCGAGGTCGGCCGGGTCTGTGGTGCCGCCAAGTGCAGTTCGGCGTCGGGTGACCTGCGAGTGCGCCGATTCGAGGGTGACGAGATAACGATCAAGTCCGTGTCTGGCGATACGACCGTGGCATTCCCCGCAGGGACGCGGCTCGAAGCGGACTGTACGTCTCTCAGCGGAGCGATCCGCTTCCCCAAGGGAGACGGGCCGCAGTTCGAGGGTGAACGCAGGGAAGTCCGCATGTCGGGCCGGTCGGTTTCCGGCGGTATCAGTGTCGAACGCTGCTAGACGGGAGCGCGAACGGCGGTCCCGTAGGCAACCACCATGGCGCGGTCCTTGCGCTGTGTGACGATGAGGCGGGTGCCAACCACCGCGTCGGCTCCCATCGCCACCGCATTGTCGGCGAGCGCCGCCAGAGCCCTCACCCTCGCCTCGGCTGCCGCGGCATCCGAAGATTGATCTTTCGAGGACCCCTGTCCAGACACGAAGCCGAGGGTCTGCCGGATCGTCACTCCCTGGGGGGCGGCCACCGTGGTGATGAGGGGCCTCGACTCGAGGAGCACCTCGACCTCGGCGAGTTGCTCTGGATCCAGGGAGACTTCGGGAGCGCCTTGGGTTCCCCAGTCGGGTAGCTCGAACTCGGGTGTTTCGTCTGCCATGGCATTGAGCCTAGTTCCGGGTGCACGCGGCACCTGCCCTCTCCCTACCCTTGCCGACCATGAAGATCTCCGTGATCACCATCTTCCCCGAGTTTTTCGAGTCGTCCCTCGGTGTCGTCGGCCGGGCCATCGAAGCCGGAATCGTCGAGATAGAGGCGATCGACCTTCGCCAGTGGGGGAAGGGCGTGCACCGGCAGGTGGACGACGCCCCCTTCGGTGGGGGGCCCGGCATGGTCATGATGGTGGAGCCGCTTGCCAATGCGCTCGAACCGCTGGCAGCCTCTCACCGGGTCCTGCTGACGCCGGCGGGATCTCGCCTGGACCAGGCCGATCTGGACCATTGGGCATCGCTGCCCCACTTGACCCTCGTCTGTGGGCGCTACGAGGGAGTGGACGAGAGGGTGGCAGAGCACTTCATCGACCAGGAGGTGTCGCTGGGCGACTTCGTGCTCGCCGGCGGTGAGGTGGCCGCGCTGGCGGTGATAGAGGGGGTGACCCGCCTCCTCCCCGGGGTGGTCGGCAATCCGGAGTCCACACAGACCGAGTCGTTCCGGGGCGGCCTTCTCGAAGAGCCGCAATACACGCGTCCCGCCCGATTCCGAGACTGGGAGGTGCCCGAGGTGCTCCTCTCCGGTGACCACGGCCGCATCGAACAGTGGAGGCTCGAGCAAAGGATCGACCGCACGAAGAAGCGTCGGCCCGACCTGCTCTGACTCGCAGCTTGGCCCCTGTCCAGTCTCTGATACACTCTCGACTCCCCTCGGGCTTCGGCCCCACTTCAAGGAGTTCCATTCCCATGCAAAAGCTCGACATGCTCGAAGGCGCGTACCTGCGCTCAGACTTGCCCGAGTTCCGCGCCGGCGACAACGTCAAAGTCCACGTCCGGGTCGTGGAAGGCGGCCGTGAGCGGGTTCAGTTGTTCGAAGGCCTGGTCATCGCTCGCGACGGCACCGGGCTGAGCGCCACGTTCACGGTTCGCAAGGTGAGTTTCGGGGTCGGCGTCGAGCGGGTGTTCCCCGTCCACGCACCCATCATCTCCAAGATCGAGGTCACCCGCCGCGGCGCGGTGCGACGTTCGAAGCTGTACTACCTGAGGCAGCGCTCCGGCAAGGCCGCCCGTATCAAAGAGCGTCGCTGACGTACTCCGTGGACGTCGGAGAAGCTGAGGCCGAGCGACCGGCGAAACGGCGCTCCTTCTTCGCCGAACTACCGTTCCTGCTGTTCTGGGCGCTGGTCGTCGCGGTCCTCATCAAGACCTTCCTGGTCCAACCCTTCTTCATACCGTCGCGTTCGATGGTCCCCACACTCCTCGTCGACGACCGGGTGATGGTCTCGAAGGTGAACTATCTGGCCGGTGAGCCGGAGCGCGGCGACATCGTCGTCTTCGAGAACCCATGGAGGCTCGACGACCCCGAGGAGAGCATTCCCGAAAAGGTGGTCAGGGCGGTCCTGGAGGCTTTGGGGATCCGGACCTCGACCACCGACGACCTGATCAAGAGGGTGGTCGCCGTGCAAGGTGACACCGTCGAGATCCGTGGCAACCAGTTGATCCTCAACGGGGTTCCCCAGTCCGAGCCGTACCTCGCGGAGAAAGCCGGGATGCCGGACATGGAAGCCCGGACGGTGCCCGAAGGCCACGTGTGGATGATGGGCGACAATCGGTCGGAGAGTTCCGACAGCCGGGTGTTCGGTCCCGTCCCCGAGGAGGACATCATCGGCGAGGCCTTCGTCCGGATCTGGCCGCTCGACCGCATCGGCGGGCTCTGATTCTGTCCTGACCGCCCTGTAGAACAGTCTCAAAGGAGACCCATGGACGACGAGTTGGAGCAGTTCGAATCCGAGGCCGAGCTTCGCATGTACCAGGAGTACCGCGATGTGCTCCCGATGTTCCGCTACGTGGTCGAGACCGAGCGTCGCTTCTATCTGGCCAACCGTGTCGAGGTGACCAAGGTCGACTCGCCCGGCGGAGTGCACTTCGAGGTCGAGATGGAGGATGCCTGGGTGTGGGACATGTACCGCCCGGCGCGGTTTCTGCAGAAGGTGAGGGTTATCACCTTCCGCGATGTCAACATCGAAGAGGTCGAGCGCTCTCCGAGAGTGTGAGGTGGACCGTCTCGCAGTCGGACTCGCCGGTGAGGCCGTCGCCGCCGCATTCCTCGAGAGCCGGGGAGTCCAGGTTCTCGCCCGCCGGAGGCGGGTGGGCTCGGGGGAACTCGACATCGTCGGTCTGCTGGGCGGGGAGAAGGTGGCCTTCGAGGTCCGCTCGGTCACCGGCAGCCGGTCGCCCCTCGATGCCTTCGGTCCGGCCAAATTCGACCAGGTGTGGCGACTCGCCCGCGAGGCCGGCTGTTCCCGCGTCGATCTCGTCGCGGTCGCCTTGAGCCGGACCGGAGCCGAGGTTCACTGGGTCCCCGCAGTGCGGCGCGGCTGATCGGCTAACTTCGCGAGGTGGCCATTCACCTCCGCTCGGTGACGAAGCGTTACGGGTCGACGCTGGCTCTCGACGCGCTGACCGTGAGTTTTCCCGCGGGCCGACTGACCGGTTTCCTCGGTCCCAACGGAGCGGGCAAGACGACCACCTTTCGGGCCTGTCTCGGCCTGACGCGCGTGCAGACGGGCACCATCGAAGTCCTCGGCATGGAGGTGGGCCCCGAGACGTCCAAGATCGTGAAGCGCGCCGGAGCCGTCGTGGAGGAACCCGGCCTCCACAAGACGCTCAACGCCATCGACAACATGCGAGTCGCCGCCATGATCCTGGGCCGCGGCGGTGGCGAGATCCCCGGCCTGCTCGAATTCGTGGACCTCGCGTCCGTGGCGGACCGGAAGGTCGAGGGCTACTCGAAGGGCATGCGCCAGCGCCTCGCCCTCGCGATGGCGATGCTCGGCGACCCGGACATCCTCATGCTCGATGAGCCACTCGACGGCCTCGATCCAGCCGGGCAGGTCACCCTTCGCAGCAAGCTCCGTGCGCTGGTCGATGAGCGGGGCAAGACGGTTGTCGTCTCCAGCCACGACATGGCCGACATCGAACAACTCGCCGATCATGTCGTGGTCATCGACCGCGGCCGGCTGGTTGCCGAGGGCAAGCTCGCCGATATCGTCGGCTCGTCCGGGCGCTTTGCGATCCAGGTGGCCGATGTGGACGGGGCGCTCGCGGCGCTGGCCCCCTTTGCCCCCCACGTGGAGGGTGACCTGGTCTACGCAACGGCCGAGGACGGATCGGAGCTCTCGCGGGCTCTCGCCCTCGCGGGCATCTACCCGTCGACGCTCGTGCCGGAGCGGGCGACGCTGGAGAAGGTGTTCCTCGACCTCACGGGTGGTGGATCATGATCGGGCTGTTGCGGGCCGAGTTGATCAAGCTCGTCAAGCGACGGCTCTATTGGGTGATGGTGCTGATCTTCGCCGCAGTCATGGGGTTGGTGGCGGTTCTTCTCCTGTTGCTGCCGACGATCAGCCCCGAAGCCATGCAGGGTTTCCCCGGCATCGAGAAGCCC
Organism: Acidimicrobiia bacterium; assembly: GCA_041567215.1. Classification (GTDB taxonomy): domain Bacteria; phylum Actinomycetota; class Acidimicrobiia; order Spongiisociales; family ZC4RG35; genus JBFGRR01. The sequence goes on from JBFGRR010000004.1 coordinate 5,922, forward strand.
GAGGCTTACACGTTCGGCGCTGCTCAGGCGCTCGGCCAGACCTGGTTTCCGGTCGTGCTCGCAGTTGTGTTGCTCGGTGGCGAGACAGGCACCTCTATCTGGTCTTTCTCCCTGACGCTCGAGGCGCGGCGCTGGCTCCATCTTCTCGCCAAGACCATCGTGACCACGGTGGCGGCCTGGTTGGCCACCCTGGCGGCGATCGCGGGTTGGGCGCTCGTCGCCCTGCTGTTCGCAGAGGGCTCAGGCGGGCCCACCCTGGCGGAGTGGCTGTCCATCGTCTGGAAGACGGGCCTCACGGAATTCACCTGGGTGGCGCTGGGGTTCGCCGCCACCGGCCTGCTGCGGTCGATCGGGCCGGCGATCGGAGTGGCGCTGGCATTTGCCTTCGGCGAGGGGATCCTCGCGCTCTGGCGGCCATGGCAGGAGGTCTCGCTCAGCCTGGCGTCGAGCCGGCTGGTCGGTGACTTCGGCGATCTGTCGGCGGGGTTGGGTGTGGGCTTCTCGGGCCCGATCTCATTCGGTCAGGCGCTGGCTGTCGTCTTCGGTTGGGCTGTGGTCGGCGTCGCGCTGGCGATCGTGGGCCTTCAAGTCCGCGATCCGTGAGGTCTCCCGAACCGGCGCCTGTTTTCCTTGTGCCAGCAACCGTGGTGCCAGTGACGGCGCAGATCGGGTTCGAGGTCCGGCACGATCACCAGGTGATAGGTCGCCGGCACAATGGTGCTCTCACATCCGGGACAGGTGTACGGCTTGCGGGCCGCATACGGCTGGACCGGTGAGACGGTCACCCCACTATCGCCCACAGCACCACCGCCAATGTCAGGGCCAGGGCGATCGCAACCATGGCGATGTCGATCGTATCCCGTGAACCGGGCCGGAAGGGGTTGAATCCCATGCGGGAACGGTAGACACCATGCTCCACCGACCGGGCCTTTGGGCTGCGACCGGCCGGTTGTGCGTCCTAGTCTCGGCTGGTGATCCAGATCGACGACAACGGCCCCATCCGTACCCTGACCATCGACAGCCCCGGGCGCAGGAATGCGATTCCCGCCGAAGGCTGGCCAAGCCTCGAGCAGGCGTTCCGGGACTTCGAAGCCTCCGACAGCAGGGTTTTGATCGTCACCGGCGCCGGCGGCGATTTCTGCTCCGGGGCAGACCTCGACCCGGGCCAGATGAGCGGCGCAGGGATCGTCGAGCGTCAGGAGCGCATGCGACTGGTCGGTCGGGCCGCCCTGGCACTGCACACCCTGACCAAACCCACGGTGGCCGCGGTGGACGGGGTAGCCGTCGGTGCCGGCATGAACCTTGCGCTTGGATGCGACATCGTCATCGCATCCACCCGGGCCCGCTTCTCGGAGATCTTCGTCAAGCGAGGCCTCACCCTCGATTTCGGTGGTTCATGGCTCCTGCCGCGGATCGTCGGTCTGCAGCGGGCGAAGGAGTTGGCGTTGACCGGGCGGATCGTCGCCGCCGACGAAGCGGTGAAGCTCGGAATCGCCATCGAGGCAGTGGAACCCGACCGGCTCCTCGACCGGGCGATGGAGATCGCCTCATCACTCCTGGAGGGGGCCCCGATCGGGCAGATGTTCGCCAAGCAGGCCCTCAACCGCTCGTGGCAGCTCTCGTTCGAGGAGTCTCTCGGCTGGGAAGACCAATCGCAGTCGATATGTATGGGAACCAGCGACGTGGTCGAGGGAGTCGCCGCATTCCTGCAAAAACGGCCTCCCGAGTTCACGGGGCGCTGACGCCCGATTCCGTCACAGCTGCTCCGTAGCTTGAGCTCATGTTCGCCTCGGTCATGTCTGCGGCCCTGGTGGGTGTGGAACCGCAACCAGTGCGGGTCGAAGCCCACATAGGGCGCCCAAAGGAGACCTTCTCACTGGTCGGCCTGCCCGACACCTCCGTGCGCGAGTCCAAGGACCGGGTCCGGGCGGCGTTGGCCTCGTCGTCGTTTCCCTTCCCCAACCGCCGTGTGACCGTCAACCTCGCCCCGGCGGACCTGCCCAAAGGCGGGTCGGCGTTCGATCTGGCGATCGCCATGGGTGTCCTCGCCGCGGCAGGGAGCATCCCGGCGGCGGCAGCCAGGGTGGTGGCCGTGGGCGAACTGGCGCTCGACGGGTCGGTGAGGGCGGTCCCCGGCGGTCTGGCTGCTGCGGTCGTGGCAGCCAGGGCCGGTGTCCCGTGTGTCGTGCCGGCGGCAGCAGCAGCCGAGGCGCGCCTCGTGCGGGACGCCGACGTTCGTCCGGTCAGGAATCTCTCAGAGGCGGTCGTGGCGGCTCTCGGCCCACCGGCGGCGGCAATGGACCACCCCGGTTCGCCGACGCGGCCGGCACCGCTCGCCGACCTCGCGGATGTGCAGGATCAGATGCTGGCCCGGCGGGCGTTGGAGATCGCGGCTGCAGGCGGACATCACCTGCTGATGATCGGTCCCCCGGGCTGCGGCAAGACGATGCTCGCCCGTCGGCTGCCCGGGATCCTCCCCCCGCTCGACGGCGACGAGGTGGTGGAGGTGGCCACCGCCTGGTCCGCTGCCGACCGGGTCTGGGAGGGTGGCTCTGCTCGCCCATTCCGGGCACCGCATCACTCGGCGAGCGTCGCCAGCGTCTTGGGCGGCGGTTCGGGTCGTATCGTCCCGGGCGAGGTCACGCTCGCGTCCGGTGGGGTGCTGTTCCTGGACGAACTCGCCGAGTTCCCGCCGCATCTCCTCGACTCGCTGCGCCAGCCACTCGAGGACGGTGAAGTCAGGCTTGCCCGGCGCGGATGGTCTGTCGTCTTCCCTGCCGCTGCGCAGCTGGTGGCGGCGGCCAATCCCTGTCCATGCGGTCACCTCGGTGACCGGGTCGTGTCCTGCACCTGCACCGAGGGTGCTACCGCCAGATACCGGAGGCGGATGTCCGGTCCACTTCTCGACCGATTCGACCTGCGGGTGGTCGTGGGCCGCCCCCACAGCCTCCAGGGGCCGCCAGGTGAGAGCGCCGCTTCGGTTCGCGAGAGAGTGGTCCGGGTGCGGGGATTCGCCGGGGACAGGGGCGCTGTCAACGCCCGTCTCACAGGTCGGACCATCGACGAGCTCGGGGTCGAACCGGAGGCTGCCGCGAGGTTGGCGGCAGCGCTGGCGTCGGGTCGAATCACCGGGCGCGGTTTCGAAAGGGTTCGGAGGGTGGCCAGGACCATCGCAGATCTCGATGGCGCCGCATCGATCGGTGAAGCTCATGTGGCGGAGGGTCTCGCCCTGCGGAGCGGCCCATGAGTGGGGACGCATATCTCCGGCTCGCCCACGCGGCAATGGCTCCGGATCGGGTTGAGCGGCTCATCGCCACTCACGGGGATGTCACGCGGGTCGTCGAGTGGGTCCTCTCGGGCCGGTCGTCAGTCTCGGAGAGCATCGCCGAGTCGATTCGGGTGGAAGCGTCGCGGCGCCGGGCGGATCTGGCGGCGATGGATGTCGTGTTCGACACCGACCTGCCCGACGAGTTGCGGTGTGGCCCCGACCCGCCCCGCTGGCTCTTCCGCAAGGGAGCGGTTCCCGAAGGTCCGCCTGTCGCCGTGATCGGCTCACGGCGGGCGACGGCCTACGGACTCTCGCTGGCGAGGCGGATCGGCATGGAACTGGCCCTGACCGGCCGTGTGGTCGTATCTGGGCTCGCCCGTGGGGTGGATGCCGCGGCTCACCGTGGGATGGTGGAGGCCGGTGGCCAGGGCATCGCCGTGCTGGGGAGCGGTATCGACGTCTGGTACCCGCGTCAGAATCGCGCCCTGGGTGAGCAGATGATCGCCACGGGTGGCTGCGTGATCAGTGAGTTCCCACCTGGCACGGCCCCGGAGGCCTGGCGCTTCCCTTGTCGCAACCGGATCATCGCCGGACTGAGCCGGGTCGTCGTCGTCGTCGAGGCCGCCGCTCGGTCGGGCGCGTTGATCACCGCCCGTCAGGCCCTGGAGATGGGTCGCGACGTCTTCGCCGTTCCCGGAGACATCGATCGGCCCACCTCGGCCGGATGCAACCTCCTGATACGCGACGGGGCCTTCCCGGTGACATCGATCGAAGAGATGTCGGACGCGATCGACTCCGTCGTCGGCCCCCGATCCGGTGGCGCGGTGCAAGCGCGCGAGCCGCTGTGGGGTCTGGTGGGCGACGTGCCGGTGACGCTCGACGCCCTGGTGACGGCTCTCGGGCGTCCTCCGGGAGAGGTGCTCGCCGAACTGTCGCTGCACGAGGCTCGCGGGGAGGTGATCATCGAAGACGGCACGGTGCGTTTGGGTAGGCTCGTTGCCCAGGCCTAGGCCCCTCTCTACACTCGCCGCAACCCCAGGTACCAAGGCTGAGCATGTCCGAGACGGAACCAATCGACGAGCTGTCCAAGCTCTGGGCCCGTTTCAAGTCGACGGCCGACCCCCGGGCCAGGGATCTGCTGATCGTCCACTACTCGCCGCTGGTCAAGTTCGTGGCCGGTCGCGTTGGGGCAGGACTCCCGCGCAACGTCGATCAAGCCGACCTGGTCTCGTACGGCGTCTTCGGGTTGATCGACGCAATCGACCGTTTCGAGCCCGAACGCGGCTTCAAATTCGAGACATATGCGATCAGCCGGGTCAAGGGGGCCATCCTCGATGAGTTGAGGGCCCTCGACTGGGTTCCCCGGTCGGTGCGTTCCAAGGCACGCGAGATCGAACGATCGATGTCCGAGCTCGAGCATCGAATCCAGCGAAGCCCTTCAGAGACGGAACTCGCCGATCACATGTCTATCGATGTCGAGGACCTGCGTGACAATCTCGCCGAGATCTCCAATCTCGGGCTCCTCGCGCTCGACGAGGTCTTCTCGGCCGAAGGTGGCGCGTCTCTTGGCGACATGGTCGCCGACCCCGGCGGTCTGAGCCCGGAGGCAGCCTTCCAGAGGGAGGAGACGCGGCGGGTTCTCGCCGACTCCATCAACCGGCTGCCCGACCGGGAGCGGTTGGTGCTCACCCTCTATTACTACGAAGGTCTCACCCTCGCCGAGATCGGCGATGTCCTCGGAGTCACCGAATCGAGGGTCTGTCAGATCCATGCCAAGAGCGTGATGAGCCTCCGCAACCGCATGACCGAGCCCACATTTCGCTGATCTCCGGGCATGGCTACACTGCCCGCCATCACGCACGCCCGTGCACCTCTTTGGTCGAGCACCTGCTCGTTTGAGGTGGCCCTCCGGGGCCGGAGTACCCACGGGCGGAGGTAGCAACCAAAGGAGCAGACGTGGCCGGTGTCACGATGAAGCAGCTGCTCGAGGCCGGTGTCCACTTCGGACATCAGACTCGGCGCTGGAACCCGAAGATGGCCCCCTTCATCTATGGGGAGCGCAATGGCATTCACATCATCGACCTGAGGCAGACCCTCGATCAGGTCAACAAGGCCGTCGCCTACGCCAGGGATCTCACCGCCAATGGCGGGACCATCCTGTTCATAGGCACGAAGAAGCAGGCGCAGGGGCCGATCTCGGACGCAGCCGCCGCCGCCGACATGCCATACGTCAACTACCGGTGGCTGGGCGGCATGCTCACCAATTTCGCCACGATCCAGAAGCGGGTCTTCTACATGAAGGAACTCGAGGGCATGGAGTCTTCGGGCGAGATGATGGCCCTGCCCAAGAAGGAGCGCCTCAAGCTGCGGCGCGAACTCGAGAAATTGCAGGCGACCCTGGGAGGCTTCAGAAACCTCAGCAAGGTGCCAGATGCAGTGTTCATGGTTGATCTCAACAACGAGCACACCGCCGTGAAGGAAGCATCACGGCTGGGTGTAAAGGTCATCGCTCTCGTCGACTCGAACTGCGATCCCGATCCAGTCGACATCGTTATCCCGGGCAACGACGATGCCATCCGGGCGGCTGAACTGATCGCCATGGCGATCGCCGAAGGGTGCAAAGAGGGCCGTGAACTGGCAGCCAAGAAGCAGCAACAACAGCAGAAGAAGGACAAGGACGAAGCCTGATGGCCGAGATAACAGCCAAGGACATCCAGCGCCTCCGCCAGCAGGCCGGCGTGGGGATGATGGACGCCAAGAAGGCGCTCACCGACACGTCCGGCGATTACGACGCCGCTCTCGACCTGCTCCGCGAACGCGGTCTCGCCAAGGCTGCGAAGCGCAGCGGCCGTGAGGCCGGGGAGGGGACGATCGGCAGCTACATCCACATCCAGAACGGGCATCCGGTGATGGGTGTCCTCGTGGACCTCGCCTGCGAAACCGACTTCGTGGCCAAGAGCCCCGAATTCAACGAGACCGCCGCCGACATCGCCCTGCACGTCAGCTGGGGGAACCCGCTGTGGATCACCAAGGACCAGGTTGACGAGGCGGCCCTCGCCAAGGAGAAGGAGCTCATCGAGCGCGAGGCGAGAGCAGCCGGCAAGCCCGACGCCGCTCTGGAGAGGATCGTCGAGGGCAAGCTCGGCAAGTTCTACGAAGAGAACGTCCTCTACGAGCAGGCCTTCGTGAACAAGGAGAAGTTCGACGGCAGCGTCGGCGACATGGTTGGCAGGCTCGCCTCGAAGATGGGCGAGAACATCTCGGTGCGCCGCTTCAGCCGCATCTCGGTAGAGGACGTCGAGTGAGCGACGGGACTCCGCAGCGAGTCCTGCTCAAGCTCTCGGGCGAAGCGTTTGCAGACCCCGACGTCGGATATGGGATCGACACCGCCACCGTAGGCCGGGTCGCGGTCGAGATCGCCGAGGCGCAGAAGACCGGTGTCCAGATCGCCCTGGTGGTCGGTGGCGGGAACATCTTCCGCGGTGTCTCCAAGGCTGCGCAGGGAATGGACCCCGCCAGTGCCGACTACATCGGGATGCTGGCGACGGTCATCAACGCCTTGGCGCTCAAGGACGCTCTCGAGAAGACCGGCGTTGCCACCAGAGTGCAGTCGGCGATCACCATGCAGCAACTCGCCGAGCCGTACATTCGGCTCCGGGCGATCCGCCACCTCGAAAAGGGCCGGGTGGTGATCTTCGCGGCCGGAACCGGCAATCCGTTCTTCACGACCGACACCGCCGCGGCATTGCGAGCGATCGAGATCGACGCCGAGGTGATCCTGAAGGCGTCCAAGGTGGACGGCATCTACGACAAGGACCCGAAGGTCCACACGGACGCGGTATTGATTCCCTCGCTCTCCTACATGGAGTTCATCTCCCGAGGTCTGAGGGTGATGGACTCGACGGCAGTTACGATGTGCCACGAGCATTCCATACCGATCATCGTCTTCGACATGACCAAGCCCGGGAACATCGGACTGGCGATTGCCGGCGGACAGATCGGAACCGTGGTTCGCTGAGGAGGCAATGATGATTCGTGAATCGCTCGCAGAGGCAAGCCAGAAGATGGACCAGGCCGTAGAGCACGTTTCATCCGAGTTCTCGACGATTCGCACCGGTCGCGCCAACCCACAGATCCTCAACCGGCTGACGGTCGACTACTACGGCTCCCAGACACCCCTCCAGCAGATAGCCGGGTTCTCGGTACCCGAGCCTCGCCTCCTGGTGATCCAGCCGTACGACAAGAACTCGATCAACGCCATCGAGCGGGCCATTCGCGAATCCGATCTGGGCCTCAACCCGTCGAACGACGGTGTGGTCATCCGACTGGTGTTTCCTTCGCTCACCGAAGAAAGGCGTCGCGAGCTCATCCGTGTGGTCCGGCAGATGGCCGAGGACGGCCGGGTGGCCGTCCGCAATGTCCGCAGGCACGCCAAGTCGGACATCGACGCATTGCACGGAGAGGTGTCCGACGACGACATCCACCGCGCCGAGGTGGAACTGCAGGAGATCACGGACCGGCACACGGCCCGGATCGACGAATCGCTGGAACGCAAGGAAGCCGAGCTTCTCGAGGTGTGACCATGGGTGACGAGCGCAACGACGAGGAGCCGAGGCGGTTTGCCCGACCCTGGGAACAGCCGACCCTTCCCGCCGAGGACGAAGCCAACGACGTCGAGGCCGACGGGATCGACGATGTCGAAGTAGACACGGCTCCCGAAGGTCTTCCGGAAGACCCCGAGCGCGTCGAGGGGGCCGATGACGCCATGGAGCTCTTCGGCGCGGGGCCGTCCTCCCTGGACGACTACACCCACGACGACTACGTCGCGGCGACCACCGCGGAATACCGCGGCCTCGCGGAGGACGTGGCGAGGGCAAACACCGAGACCTTCGAGAGGCAGGCGGTGGCCGCGGCTTTCCCGGGTGTCGGATCCGGTTTGATCGGTTTCGAGGACGTGACGGGTCAAAAGGGCCTCTCCGAAGAGGACGTCGAACATGAGGAACAGCAACGGGCCTCCGATCTGACACTCCGGATCGGCTCCGCCGTGGTGCTGCTCGGTCTCTTCCTGGGGAGCCTGCTGATGGGCGGGGTGTGGTTCGCTGCCTTCGCCACGCTGGTGATGGTGCTTTCCCTGAGCGAGTTCTACGTCACTCTCCGCTCGCGCGGGTACGCCCCTGCCGCCCTGTTCGGATTCATCGGACTGCTGGGAGCTTCGATCGGGGCTCATGTCGTCGGCCCCGTGGCGATCGGGGCGTTTGCGGCTGTCACGGTCTTGCTGGTCGCCCTCTTCTACTCGCTGGCTCCCCGGCGGATGCCTCTCGAGAACGCATCACTCACCGTCCTCGGGGCCGTGTGGGTGTCGATGCTGGCCTTTGCCATAGCCATCGGCCGGTCAACCGAGGCTCTCGGGCTCATCCTCCTCGTGGTCTTGGTCACCGCCATCTTCGACATAGGTGCCTATTTCGTCGGCCGGGCATTCGGGAGGCGTCTGCTGGCCCCGAAGGTCTCACCGAAGAAGACCGTGGAGGGTCTCATCGGCGGGGTGGTGGCCGCGGTTGCCTCGGCCATCATCCTTTCGACCTTCCCTCTGGTCGAGCCCCAACTCTCGATTCTCTCGGCCGTGGTCCTCGCCCTGGTGGTCTGTGTGCTCGCCCCGCTCGGAGATGCAGCAGAGTCTGTGATCAAGAGGGCGCTCGACGTCAAAGACATGGGATCACTCCTCCCCGGCCACGGTGGGATGCTCGACCGCGTCGATGCACTCCTGTTCGTGGCGCCTGGCGCCTATCTCTTGTTTGCGCAGCTCGGGTATCTGTGACCCGCCCGCTGGTGGTGCTCGGCGCTACCGGTTCGATCGGGCGCCAGACTCTCGATGTCGCCGAACACCTGGACGCCGAGGTAGCCGTCCTCGCTGCCAGGACCCCTTCTCCGGCCCTGATCGAGCTCGGGCGGAGGTTTTCCCGGGCGAGGGTGGTCGCCGCCGGCGGTACCGCGTCGGAAAGGGACGAGATGGTCGCCGCGCTGGGGAAGCGGGCCGTCTTCGGAACAGACGCCTTGCTCGATTCCGCCCAAACCCCGGGCACCACCGTGGTCAACGGCATCGTTGGTGCCGCGGGTCTTCGGGCCTCGGTGGCCTGCCTGCTCGCGGGCAACCGCCTCGCCCTCGCCAACAAGGAGACTCTGGTGGTGGGTGGCGAAGTCGTTCTTTCGGCGCGTGATCGGGGTGGCGGCGAGATCGTCCCCGTCGACTCTGAGCACTCGGCCCTCTTCCAACTGATGGGCGACGCGGGACCCGTCGAGCGCCTCGTGCTCACTGCTTCGGGTGGCCCGTTCCGCGGCAAGGACCGGGACTTCCTCGAGGAGGTGACACCGGAGCAGGCACTGGCTCACCCGACCTGGGTCATGGGTGATCGGATCACCATCGACTCGGCGACCATGGCGAACAAGGGCCTGGAGGTCATCGAAGCCCACTTCCTGTTCGGGTTGGCGTACGACAGGATCGACGTGGTCGTTCACCCCCAGAGCACCGTCCATTCCCTGATCGTGCTCGGTGACGGGTCCTATCTCGCTCATCTCGGAGCGACAGACATGCGGATACCGATCCAATACGCCATCACCCATCCGGAGCGGGTGCCCACACCGGTCGAGCCCTTCTCGCTCCTGGAAAGGAACCTCGGCTTCGAACCGGTCGACAACTCGACTTTCCGTGCCCTCGACCTCGCGTACGAGGCGGGCCGGCAGGGTGGGTCGGCCCCTGCGGTGTTCAACGCGGCCGATGAGATCGCCGTCGAGGCGTTCCTACAAAGGAGGCTCGGCTTCCTGGGCATATCCGAGATCATCGAGCGTTCACTCGAAGCCCACCAGTGGTCGCGTCCGGGGACCGTCGAGGAAGTGGTCGCGGTGGACGCCGAGGCGAGGGCTCTCGCCTCGTCCCTCCTGTCCGGTATCTGTTGATACACGCCGGCCGGCGGTAACGTTCGCCCCCATGATCGGCGGAATCGGCGCTTTCCTGGCAATCGTCCTCTTCGTGACGGCCCACGAGGCCGGGCATTTCTTGGCCGCGAAAGCCACCGGGATGAAGGCGACCGAGTTCTTCTTCGGCTTCGGTCCGAGGCTCTGGTCGTTCAAGCGCGGAGAGACCGAATACGGGTTCAAGGCCCTGCCGCTGGGTGGCTACGTGAAGATCGTCGGGATGAGCGCCCTCGAGGAGGTCGCCGATGCCGATGAGGAGCGCACCTACAGGAATCAGGCTTTCTGGAAGAAGTCGATCGTGGTGCTCGCCGGGGTGGGCGCCAATTTCCTCATCGCCTATCTGATGTTCTTCGGTATCGCCGTCGCCGAGGGTGTGGATGAGCCGATCACCACGGTCGGCACCGTCCTCGACGAGTACGAAGGCGTGAAGACGGCAGCGGCCGAAGCGGGCCTCCTCACGGGTGACGAGATCCTCGCCGTCGACGGCGTGGCGACCGACGAGTGGGCGGTTCTCGCAGCCGAACTGGCATCGCACCCCGACGACACGATCACCCTGAAGATCAACCGGGATGGTGTCGTGTCCGACGTGGTCGTGGCCTTGGGCAGCCGCGTCGACCCGGTCACCGGCGAGACGGTCGGCTTTCTCGGTCTGAGCCCGGAGAGGGAGCGGGTCCCGATCGGCATCGGTGAGGGCCTCGGGATCGCCGCCCGCCAGGTCTACGGGGGGTTCCTGTTCACCTTCGAGTCGTTCGGCCGTCTCCTGCAGGTCGACAATCTGACGCAGCTCGCGGGCGGGCTGATCGGTCGCGACGTCAGCGACGACATCCGTCCGGTCAGTGTCATCGGCATCGTGCAGATCGGCTCGCAGGCCGAGACACTCGGTGTCACCAATCTGCTGTTCATGCTCGCCCTGGTGAACGTGATCTTGGGGACGCTGAACGTCCTGCCGCTGTATCCCCTCGATGGCGGGCACTTCGCCGTCGCGCTCTACGAGAAGCTGAGAGGCAGGCGTGCGGACGTGACGAAGCTGATCCCAGTGGCGGCAGCAGTGATCCTGCTGATCGCGTTCATAGGCATCGTTGCGATCGTGCTCGACATCGTCAATCCGATTCGGCTCTGACCCTTACCATCGTGCCCGTGATCCCCCGCAGACCGACCAGGAAGATTCAGGTGGGCGCGGTCGCCGTCGGTGGAGATGCGCCGATCAGTGTGCAGTCGATGACCACCACCAAGACCGCCGACGTGGAAGGCACGCTCGCCCAGGTCTACGCCCTCGCGGGTGCAGGCGCCGACATCGTGAGGATCACCTGCAACGAGGTGGAGGCCGCCGAGGGTCTCGCCGAGATCGTGCCTCGCAGCCCGGTGCCGATCATCGCCGACATCCACTTCCAATACCGTCTCGCGCTGGCAGCCCTCGAAGCCGGCGTCCAGGGCCTACGCCTCAACCCGGGCAACATTCGAAACGAGCTCCACATCAAGACCGTCGCGCGGGAGGCGAAGGCTCGCGGCGTGCCGATCAGGGTGGGGGTCAATGCGGGTTCGCTCGACAAGGACCTGCTGGAGAAGTACGGCACGGCCAGCCCCGAAGCGCTCGTCGAGTCGGCGCTCACCGAGATCCGCTATCTCGAGGATGTCGACTTCACCGACATCAAGATCTCGGTGAAGAACTCGAATGTCCCGAACATGGTGGCCTCCTACCGGCTCCTCGCCGACACGGTCGATTATCCGCTTCATCTCGGCGTGACCGAGGCCGGACCCCCGCCGGGAGGCCTGATCAAGTCGGTCGCCGGGATCTCCACCCTGCTGCTCGAAGGCATCGGCGACACGATTCGATTCTCGTTGACGGCCGACCCCGTCGAGGAGGCGAAGGCCGGACGGGCGCTCCTCGAGTACCTGGGCCTGCGGGAGCGGAAGGGTCTCGACCTCATCGCCTGCCCCTCATGCGGCCGGGCCGACGTCGATGTCATAGCCGTCGCCAAGGCGGCCCAGGCGGCTCTGGAGGAGGCGGCCCTCCCGATCCAGGTGGCTGTGATGGGTTGCGTCGTCAACGGCCCGGGGGAGGCTCGCGAGGCGGACATAGGCATCGCCGCGGGTCGCGGCAAGGGCCACCTCTTCATCAAGGGTCAGGTGGTCAGAGTCGTCCCGGAGGCCGAGATGGTCGAGGCTCTCCTCGAGGAGGCGAAGAAGCTCGTCGAGGAAGGAGTCGAGGCGCGGCTTGCAGCCGCTCAAGAGAACGCGGCGGAGATCGCCGCAGCCGCTGCCGAAGAGCTGATCCAGATCCAGGGCGACGCCAACCGTTCCAAGGCCCGCCGCCGCAAGGTGGCCGACGTGGCAGCTGGCGAATAACGGCCGGAACCGCCGCCGGCAGCGTTTACCCTCTCGGCTGATGCGCTGGTCCCAATCCTTCATACCGACACTTCGCGACGATCCTGCCGATGCCGAGGCGGTCAGCCACCGTCTGCTGATTCGGGGCGGCTTCGTTAGGCAGCTCTCTGCCGGCCACTACTCCATGCTTCCGCTCGGTCAGCGGGTGCGGGCCAAAGTCGATCGGATCATCCGCGAGGAGATGGACGCCATCGGTGGCCAGCAGTTCCATCTGCCGGCCCTCCACCCGGCCGAGATCTGGCAGCGGACCGGTCGTTGGGATGTCATTGGAGATGAGATGTTCCGCCTCGTCGATCGCAAGGGTGCCGACAACTGCCTCGGCTTCACGCACGAGGAGGTCTTCGCCATCCTCGCCACCGAGTTGTTCTCCTACCGGCAGCTTCCCCAGATCTGGTACCAGATCCAGACCAAGTTCCGGGACGAGCCGCGTCCCAAGTCGGGAGTGCTCCGCGTGAGGGAATTCACCATGAAGGACTCCTACTCGCTCGACATCGACACCTCCGGTCTCGATGCGGCCTTCGACAAGCACCATGGCGCCTACACCCGGATCTTCGAGCGTTGCGGCCTGGAGTTCGTCGATGTGGAGGCCTCGTCGGGCGCGATGGGCGGTTCCGAGTCGATCGAGTTCGTGGTTCCCAGTCCGGCCGGCGAGGACTGGATAGTCACCTGCGAGACCTGCGACTACCGGGCCAATCAGGAGCGGGCCACCTCGGAGTTGGCAGGGGTCGCCGACCCGGCTTCCGTCGGCGCGACCGAACGATTCCCAACCCCCGGCGTACGAACGATCGCCGCTCTCGCAGAGCTCGACCCGGTGGCCGCCTCGGCGGACCGGCAGATCAAGACGTTGGTGTACTCGATCGACAACGCCCTCCACCTGGTGTTGCTCAGAGGCGACCACGACCTTCACGAGCAGAAGCTGATCGACGCAACCGGCACCGTCAACATCCGTCCCGCCCATCCTGAGGAGATCCGGGAGGCGTTGGGGGCTCTTCCAGGCTCATTGGGAGCGGTGGAGGTGAAGCACCTGCCGGTGATCGCCGACCAGGCCTTGGCCGGCCGGCGCGGGATGGTGACCGGCGCCAACTCCGACGACTGGCATCTTCGCAACGTCGATGTCGAGAGGGACATCTCCGTCGGCAGGTGGGCAGACCTCCGGGCTGTGGCATCAGGGGACCGGTGTGCGGTCGATGGCGGCGAGCTCCGGCTCTGGAAGGGCATCGAAGTGGGTCACATCTTCAAGCTGGGCACCATGTACTCGGTGGCCATGGGCGCCGACGTACAGGACCCGAACGGCGCCACACACCCCATCGTCATGGGCTCCTACGGGATCGGCCTGGAACGGACCATGGCTGCGATCGTGGAGTCGTCGCACGACGAGCACGGCATCGTCTGGCCGGTGGCTGTGGCGCCCTACGAGGTCGTGCTCACCGTGCTTCGCCCCGACGACCCTCAGATGGAAGAGGCGGCGGTCCGGCTCTACGAGGAACTCCTCGGGATGGGCGTCGAGGTGATCCTCGACGATCGTCCTGAACGCCCCGGTGTCAAGTTCGCCGATGCCGAGTTGGTCGGCATCCCGTTCCGGGTCACGCTGGGCCCAAAGGGCGTGGAGTCTGGTTCGGCAGAGCTGACCACCAGGCGCGGCATGGTGACCGAGACCATCGGCCTAGGGGATGTGGCCGGAGAGATAGCGACAAGGGTCGCCGCGCAACGCTGAGCGACCGTGTATGCCCTCCTGTAGCCTCCCAATGAGGAGGTACGCATGGAAAGGAAAGGACGCCCGGTTCTGGGCGTGATCGGAGGCCTTCTGTTCGGCATCGGGTTGGCGGTGTTCCTCCAGCAGGCGGGCGTCTGGCCTCTCGACCTGGTGTCGGGCGTCACACTTCCCGTGATCGGGGTCATCCTCGGTGTCGTGATGGCTCGTCGTGCGCCGTTTGGGGGTACCCGGTGAAGCGCTTCTTCGCTTTCGCAGGCCTGGTTGCCCTGCTCTCGATGCTCGCTCTGCCGGCCATGGCAGGCACCCTCGAAGGTGGCTGCACGGTGGACGCAACCTCCGATTCCGACTCGACGAACGTGATCGACGCAACACGGGCGGATCCCTTCCTGATCGATCCTGCGGGGAGTGTCTCCTGGGTCGCCAACTCGCCCGGTCCGATCACCAATCACACCTGGGAGGTGGGCGTGGTGGTTCTCGGCCTCGACGTCCGGCTCTTCAACGGCGGCGATGAGAATTCGGGCCTGTCCCAGGAGTCGAAGGGATCGAAGAGCATCCCAACAGAGGTGGAGCGGATCGACAACAGCCAGCTCTCGTGGATCCTCGACAACCTCGGCGGTGTGATCGAGGTGTACGGCTCGATCTCCGGTGACGGCGGGGCAATCTGCTCGGGGAGCGGGTTCGTCTCCCTCGACGTCGGCCCGTTGGAAGGCCTGGTCGGCCAGATCTCACTTGCGACGACCGCCGCCGGACTAGCGCTCATCGGGTTGGCCGGGGTCGGTAAGGCCGCCTGAGCCGGGCGGGTTTCACCCGCCGGGGCGATTCTGCGACGATGCCCGGACGATGAGAGTCCACAACTTCGGCGCTGGGCCATGCACCCTCCCGCTCGACGTTCTCGAAGAGGCGCGCGAGGAGTTCCTGGAGTTCTCGGACAGCGGGATGTCGCTCCTCGAGTTGAGCCATCGAAGCCCCGCATACGACGAGGTCCACTCGGCCACCCTCGAGTTGGCACGCCGGGTGGCGGGTGCTCCGGCGGATTTCGAAGTCCTGTTGATGCAGGGCGGGGCGACACTCCAGTTCGCCATGCTGCCGATGAACCTGCTCGGTCCGGGCAGCTCAGGGGGCTACGTCGTGTCGGGCGCATGGGGGGCCAAGGCCCTCGCCTCCGCTCGCAAGGCAGGTGTCGCCTATTCCGCATGGGACGGGGTCGGATATGGCTTCACGCGCATGCCTGCACCCGAGGAGATCCGTCTCGATGATGGAACCCGTTACCTCCACGTCACCACCAACGAGACCATCGGGGGAATCCGGATGGTCGACTTCCCGGAATCTGGCACGCCTCTGGTGGCGGACATGTCTTCGGAGTACCTGACCCGCCCCATCGAGTGGGATCGCTACGACGTCGTGTACGGGGGGGTCCAGAAGAACCTGGGTCCCGCCGGACTGGCGCTGGTGTTCGTCCGCCGATCCGCTATCGAGGACGGGCCAGATCTCCCCGACTTCCTCGCTTACCGGTGGCACGCAGCAGCCAACTCCTTGGGAAACACCCCGGCCATGTTCCAGATCTACCTGATGGGCAAGGTCCTCCGCCGGATCGAGGGTCGAGGAGGAGTGCCCGTCCTCGAGGCCGAGACGGAGGCGAAGGCTTCGATGTTGTATGCCGCCATCGATGAGTCGGACGGGTTCTTCACCAGCCCGATCGACCGGGCGGTGCGGAGTCTCACCAACGTCGTATTCCGCCTTCCCTCACCCGAACTCGAGGCCCGGTTCCTCTCGGAGGCCGCTCACCGCAACCTCGTCGGACTCAAGGGCCACCGGAGTGTGGGTGGCTGCCGCGCCTCTCTGTACGCAGCCCTCGAGCTGGACAGCGTCTCGGCGCTCGTGGACCACATGAGGACATTTCAGAGGGACGCTCGCTAGCAGGGCGAGTGGCGCTGCGACCGGGGTTATACTTGGCCCCGCAACTGATGGACGCTGCTTGGAGGTGGGCGCCCGCCCGCCTTTTTCTGTGTGGGAGCAGCAAGAAACGATGGAGGACCTTTGCAGGTCGTTGGAGACGCCGAAACCGCTTGGGCGACGATCGAGCCCTGGCTGGCCGCCGAGGGGTTGGAACTCGACGATGTCGAGATGTCCGGCCGGACCGTGCGCGTCCTCGTGGACTGTGAGGGCGGCATCGACGTAGACCGCCTCGCCGAGGTGAGCGAGGGTATATCGCGCCTCCTCGACGACTCTCTCGAGATAGACGGCTCGTACCAGTTGGAGGTCTCATCGCCCGGCCTCGAGCGGAAACTGCGGCGCCCGGGCCACTTCCTCAAGTCCGTTGGCCGCGAAGTGGTGTTGAAGGCGCGCATCGGCGACGAGACAGTCAACCTTCGAGGCCTACTCGAGCAGGCGGACGACCGCGGTTTCACCGTTGCGGTGGACGCAGACAGTCGCCGGCTCTCCTACGACGATCTGGTATCGGCGAAGACGGTGTTCACATGGGAAAAGGCACCGAAGCCTGGGAAGAAATGAGGGACATCAAATGAAGATCGACTTCCAGGTGATGGAGGCGCTCGAACTTCTCGAGCGGGAGCGGGGAGTGCCCGTCGACACGATTCTCGACGCCCTCGCCAACGCGCTCGTGAGCGCCTACAAACGCAATCCCGGTGCAGCCGAAGAGGCGAGGGTCACCATCGATCCCGACTCGGGCGAGATCCTTGTGTACGCGCAGGAACTCGACGAGGACGGCAACGTCACCCGTGAGTGGGAGGACACACCCGACGATTTCGGGCGCATTGCCGCCCAGACCGCCAAACAGGTGATCGCCCAGCGCCTGCGTGAAGCGAAGCGCGATCAGGTCTTCGATGTCTACGAGGGGCGCGAAGGCGACCTCGTGACCGGCATCGTGCAGCAGGTGGACAACCGGTACGTGATCATGGATCTCGGAGATGCCGAGGCGCTGATGCCCGGATCGGAACGGATTCCCTACGAGCGCCTGGATCGTGGCAATCGCGTCAAGGCGTTGATCCTCGAGGTCCGCAATGAGGCGAAGGGCCCGCAGATCGTCGTCAGCCGGAGCCATCCCGATCTGGTGCGCCGCCTCCTCGAACTCGAGGTCCCCGAGTTGGTGGATGGCACGATCGAGATCGCATCGATCGCCCGTGAGCCCGGACACCGGACCAAGATCGCGGTGATCTCACACGATTCGAACGTCGACCCGAAAGGTGCTTGCGTCGGGGCGCGGGGGTCACGGGTGCGCCAGGTCGTCAACGAGTTGAGAGGCGAGAAAGTCGACGTGGTGCAGTATCGCGACGACACCCGCCAGTTCATCGCCGAGGCACTCGGACCGGCCAAGGTCAAGGAGGTCATCCTCGATGAGGAGGAGAAGACTGCCCAGGTGATCGTGAGCGAGCACCAACTCTCCCTCGCCATCGGCAAGGAGGGCCAGAATGCCCGCCTCGCAGCCAGGCTGAGCGGTTACCGCATCGACATCCAGAGCGACAGGCCGGCCGAAGAAGAGGAGCCCGAGGTGGTGGTGCCGGAGACCGAGGTGCCGGCGGAGGTCGCCGCCGATGGTGCCGATGCGGTCGGCGCCGAGCCCACCCCGGAGTCCGATGATCCTGCCGAAGTAGAGGCGGAATCTGGCGCCGAGCAGGCATCTGATGCCGATACCCAAACGGACGATTCGAGCGAAGAAGAGTGAGATAGTGGCGAAGAAGAGGATCTACGAGCTTGCCCGTGAGCTGGGTGTCGAGTCGAGCGAGTTGCTCGA
>JBFGRR010000005.1:0-18616 GCA_041567215.1 Acidimicrobiia bacterium
ATCGTGGATCAGCGACAGGATGTCGCCGACTCTCGGGAGAAGCTCGAGTCGCTGGAGTCCGAGAACGCCAACTTGAAGCGCCACGTCGACAAGCTCGGCTCGGATCTCGAGGTGGAGCGGCTGGCCCGGGAGCAGTTGGGCTACGTGCGACCGGGCGAGACGGCGTTCGTCGTGATCGATCCCGAACCCGCCACCCCCCTGTACCCGGAGGACTTCATCGAGGCGCCTTCCGAGCAGGCGGCCGTGCCCTGGTACGTCGAGATCTGGCGTTACATGACAGGCAGCGATCTGGGTGACTGAGGCGGTTCTGGCCGCACAGATCGGACGGCCGCTCCGGGCCGAGTCGGTGGTCGTCGCCTCCTGCCACCTGGGTCTGCCGGTGGTGGCCGAGGTCCCGCCGGTCCTCGACGACGGCACGCCCTTCCCGACCCGGTACTGGCTCACCTGTCCGCTGGCCGTGAGGCGGATCGGGAGGCTGGAGGGTTCCGGCGGCGTGAAGCAGATGGAACGCTGGGTCGAGGTTGCCGCCGCCGAGAGGTTCGCCGCGGCGAACGAGCGCTACGCGGCCGAACGGGACGCCCTGGTCCCGCCGGATGCGATCCACCGTCCGGACGGGGGAGTGGCAGGCACCAAAGCCGGTGTGAAGTGCCTGCACGCCCACTATGCCGACCACGCCGCCGGGAACGACAACCCGGTGGGTGAGGTGGTCGCCCCGTGGGTGGAACCGCTCGATTGCCAGAGCCCTTGCGTGGTGGGGGAGTCGCTCAACCCGGACTGGCGCGAGCCGTGAGCCGCGCGCTCTCCGCTGGTGGGCGCGGGTCGACCCGACCCTGACAGGGTCTGCATCTCGTCACTGTGATCGGGTCTCGATTTGGGGCTCGATGAACGTGTGTCCCGGGTTGGGGGTCGTGTTTGCTAGGGACCGGCCCGAGTTCGCAAGAATCGCCGTCTGCGGGGTGGGCTGTCCGGGTCGAGTTGTAGACCCATCTGGTGTATCACCACATGGTGGTGGTACCAGCAGAGAGACACCAGGTTGTCGGATCGGTGATCCGCGCCTGCGGCCTGCGGACGGATGTGGTGCGGCTGGAGCCTCCTCCGGCTCGAGCACCCGTCGATGACGCATACGCCGCCGTCCCGGTAGAGGACGGCGCGCCGCACGGCAGGCGGTATTGCATGATGCCGTTTGGAGACTGCAACGGGGCGGAATCCATCATCCAGGGCGGTCATGCCGATCTGAGCAGTACAAAGGAGCTCCTCGAGCGTGTTCACACCGATCCGGGGACCGCCGGCGACCGAAGCGCCGCGCTGGCCCCCGGAAGCGGCCGTGGCCTGTGCGTCGATGAAGATCTCGGCGGTGACGGTGGCATGGCCCGGGTTCTCTCCTGTGAGCCATTCCTCGCAGATGGATGTGAGCGCATCGGCGCGTGCATTGGCAGCGGTGAGCCCGGGGTGGTTTGGAAAGCCGTCGCTACGGGTGTCGAGGGCTTTCTCGACGGTCCTGCCGTCCACGCCCGTCAGGAGTCCCCACAGCTTGTAGGCAGACTCGTCGAGTGTGGGTTGCATGTGCAGATAGCGGCCGGCGTGAATCTCCGCTTCGTCTCCGATCGGCGTGCGGTCGGCACAGAGACGGTGGATGGATGCAAGATCCATTCCCCGTGAACGCTCGAGGTCGGCTTCAGATGCTCCGGCCGCCTTGAGCCTCACCAGCGCGGCGGCGCGGTCCACGGTGATGTCGCCGCACTCGAGCGCTTCCTCGAGATCGGTGTCCGCCACCCGGGCGAGTGCCAACAGTGTGCGCGCCGCAGATCTCTCGATGTCGAGTCGGGAAGCGAGCCACTCGACCATGGTGCGGGAGCCGTCCACGAGGTCGACCTGCGCGACGTCGAGGAGACGGATGGTGGGCAGCATCGAAGCGGTCACACGGGCGAGGAGCGCCGCGGCCTCGCCAAGATGCCTCTCCCATTGATCGATGGTTGCTGACATGCCACCAACCTACGGGCTAGGTGCGACAGAAAACCGCCGACTACGGTCGGGAACGACACATGGCGATACTCATCGAGCGCGCCGGACCGTTGCCCGATCCTGCCGCCACAGCCGGGGTCTGGCTACAACCTCCGGAAGATCGCAGCCGCCCCCATGCCGCCGCCGATGCACATCGAGACGATCCCGTGCTCGACATCGCGCCGGCGCATCTCGTGCAAGAGGGTCGCGGTCAGCTTGGCCCCGGTGCACCCCAGAGGGTGTCCGAGGGCGATGGCGCCTCCGTTGACATTGACCCGGTCCATGTCGATGCCCAACTTGCGGACGCAGTAGAGCGCCTGGCTGGCGAAGGCCTCGTTCAGTTCGATGAGGTCGATGTCGTCGATGGTCAAACCCGCTTTGGCCAGGGCTTTGGGGATGGCCACCGACGGTCCGATGCCCATCTCCTCGGGATGCACGCCGGCGACCTGGTAGGTGACCAACTCCGCGAGGGGATCGAAACCGAGTTCGGCCGCCCTCTCGCCGGTCATGATCACCTCGAGTGCCGCCCCGTCCGACATCTGAGACGAGTTGCCGGCCGTGGAGCGCCCGTCGACCTTGAAGACCGGCTTCAGTTGGGCGAGCGCCTCGATGGAGGTCTCGCGGGGGCCGTCGTCCGTGTCGAACATGAACTCCTGGTCGCCCAGGCGGGCCGGGATCGGGATGATCTCCTCCTTGAAGAGCCCGTCCCTCATGGCCTGCAGGGCACGCTCGTTGGAGCGGAGGGCGAAGAGGTCCTGGTCTTCGCGACTGATGTCGTAGCGCTCGGCGACGATCTCCGAGGTCATTCCCATCGACTCGTAGGCGGCAGGGAACTCCTCGGCGAGCCACGGGTTGAGGCTCGGTTTGTTGCCCGACATCGGGACCATGGACATCGATTCGACGCCGCCGGTCATGACGGCGTCGGCCCATCCGGCCTTCACGTGCGCCGCCCCGGTGGCCAGGGTCTGCAGACCGGAACTGCAGAACCGGTTCATCGTCATCCCCGGTACCTCGATGGGCAGGCCTCCCCGCAGGGCGGCCAGCCGTCCGACGTTCAGACCCTGCTCGCCCTCGGGGATGGCACACCCGATGATCGTGTCTTCGAGCACCATCGGGTCGAGCTCGGGGGTCTTCTCGATGAAGCCCTCGATCAACAGGCCCATCATCTCGTCGGGTCGCGTCTCGCGCAGGCTGCCGCGGTTGGCCTTGCCGACTGCCGTGCGATAGGCATGTGTGACTACCACGCTCATGTTCATCTCCTCCTGTCGGCCGGTCAGTTCCGCAACGGCTTGCCGGTTGCCAGCATGTGTTGAATTCTCTCCATGGTCTTCGGCTCGTGGCACAACTCCACGAACACCTCTCGCTCGAGATCGAGGAAGTCCTGCTCGGACACCTCGGTGCCTGCGGGGACATCGCCACCGCATATGACGTAGGCGAGCCGTTTGGCGAGCTTCTCGTCGTACTCGCTTATGTAGCCGCCACCTCGCATCCCGTGCAACGCCACCTTGAGCGAGGCGATTCCATCACGACCGGGTACTGCGACCCTGCCCGTCGTGGGCGGCTTGTACCCCATCTGGACCAGAGCGAGCACGTCCGCCTTGGCGTGGGAGAGCAAGGCTTCGCCGTCGAGGGTGATCCGGTCGGAATCGCGCAGGAATCCGAGATCGCGTGCTTCTTCGGCGCTCGTCGAGACCGTGGCGAGCCCGATCGTCGTGAAGATCTTCTCCATCACTGTGAACGGGTTGGGTTTGACGCCCTTGGGAACGCTGCCGTAGAAGCGCATGGCGAGCTCCTTGCAGCCGCCACCGGCCGGGATCAAGCCCACCCCCACTTCCACGAGGCCGAGGTAGGTCTCGGCGGCGGCACGCACCGATGCGCTGTGCATGACCGCCTCGCAGCCTCCACCCAGCGCCATTCCCCTCGGAGCGAGGACGACAGGGCCCTCGCAGTACTTCATCTTCATGAAGGCGTTCTGGATGCCTGCCACGGCCTGGGTCAGCTCGTCCCACATGTCCGACATGGCCAGCATGCCGACCAGGCCGATGTTGGCGCCCACCGAGAAGTTGGGGGCTTCGCTGCCAACCACGAGTCCGACCAGTTCACCCCGGTTCACCCGATCACAGGCCTTGTCGACCATCTCGATGATCAGGGCATCGATCGCGTTCATCTTGGTGTGGAACTCGAGCAGACCGACGCCGTCGCCCATGTCGTAGAGCGTCGCCCCATCGTTTTGATCGATGATCTTCCCGGCGTCGCGGAGCGATGCGATGCTGATGTGGTCGGTGTCGAGCTTCACGTACTCTTCCCGCTCCACGTCCCAGAACCAGGTCTCGCCATCACGGCGCAGGTACCAGGTGCCTTCGCCCTTGGCGAGCATCACCTCGACCACCGCGGGCACATCCATGCCCTCGGCTCTCATCCGCTCGACGGATCTCTCGACGCCTATGGCGTCCCAGGTCTGGAAGGGCCCGAGGTCGTAGTTGAAGCCCCAGCGGAGCGCCCGGTCGATGTTGACGACGTCGTCGGCGATCTCCCCGAGCAATTGGGCCGAGTAGAGGCAGGTCTCGGCGGTCACCTTCCAGGCGAAGCGGCCGGCGTCGTCGTCGAACCAAACCATTTCCCGGACCTTGTCGGCGGCGGATTCGAGTTCCCGGGTGGCCCCGATCGAGTCGAAGCGGACCTTGGGTTGCTCGACATACTCGAGGGATTTCAGGTCGAGCGCCAGGATCTGGCTGGCGCCGCTCTCATCGCGGGTCTTCTTGTAGAAGCCGGCGCCGGTCTTCTCGCCGAGGGCGCCCTTGTCGACCAGCGATCGAAGCACGTCGGGCAGGATGAACCTCTCGTGCCACGGGTCGTCGGGGCACGACTCGGCGACGGTGGTGAGAACGTGGGCCATCGTGTCCAACCCCACGACGTCGGCGGTCCGGAACACGGCCGACTTCGGCCGTCCCATCGCCGGGCCGAAGATCTTGTCGGCCTGGGTCACGCCCATCCCCATCTCGCCTATCCAGTGGAACACCGAGGTCATCCCGAATGTGCCCACCCGGTTGCCGATGAAGTTGGGTGTGTCCTTGGCATAGACGACTCCCTTGCCGAGGACCTTGGAGCCGAATTCGGCCATCTGGGCGAAGACCTCGGGGTTGGTGTCGGCGCACGGCACCATCTCGAGGAGCCTCATGTAGCGAACGGGATTGAAGAAGTGCGTGACCATGAAGTGGCGCCGGAAATCCTCCGAGCGTCCCTCTGCCATGTCGGCCACCGACAGGCCGGAGGTGTTGGACGAGATCACCGTCCCCGGGCGGCGATGCTCCTCCACCATCTCGAACACCTTGCGCTTGATGTCGAGACGCTCGACGACCACCTCGACGATCCAATCGCACTCCGCCAGCTTGGCGGCGTCGTCGGTGTAGTTGCAGGCGGTGACCAGCGCACCGAGCTCCTTGCGGTACAGGAGAGCTGGTCTGGCCTTCAGCATCGAGGCGATTCCCGCGTCCGAGTAGCGATTGCGGACCTTTCGGTCGTCCAGGCCCAGCCCGGCGTTGCGCTCGGTGTCGCTGAGCTCGGAGGGGGCGATGTCGAACAGGTAGGACGGGATGCCGGCGTTGGCGAGGTGGGCTGCGATGCCCTGTCCCATCACCCCTGCCCCCAACACGGCCACTCGTTTGATGCGGATACTCATCGATGCTCCTACAGAGACGGCTTCTCCCCACGATATATGCGCCGGGGATCCTTCCCGCCAGGACCGGATTGCCCCTAGGCGCTGCCGAAGTCCCCGCTAGGTTCGTCCCATGAGCCGGGCCGCAGTCGACATAGGCACCAACTCCATGCGCCTCCTCATCGTCGACGACGCCGGCGTCGAGGTCACCAGGATCCAGCGGGTGACCGGTCTCGGACGGGGCGTCGATGCCGCCGGCAGGTTCGATCCGGATGCGGTGAGACGCACCATCGAGGTGTTGGAGGAATTCGGCCAGGCGATGAGGTCGGTGACGGCAAAGCGTGCCGTGGCCACGTCCGCGTCCCGGGACGCATCCGATCGTGAGGGGTTCCTGGACCTCGCGGAGCAAGCCCTCGGGATCCGTCCCGAGGTGATTCCCGGCACCGAGGAGGCCGCTCTCTCCTATGCCGGGGCGACGGCCGGCATGCTCGGCGAGTCGGTGGTCGTGGACATCGGGGGAGGGTCCACCGAGTTCGTATGGCGGGAAGGGGACGAGTTGAAGGCCTCTTCCTTCGACGTCGGCTCGGTCAGGCTCACCGAGCGCCACTTGCAGTTCAGGCCGGCCCCCTTCGATGCGGTGGAGGCTGCAGCGCTGTCCTGCCAGGACGCGTTCGAGCCGGTAGCGACCCTGGGGGGCCGCTTCGAGGCGATCGGAGTCGCCGGCACGTGGACGTCGCTCGCTGCGATCGTTCTGGAGAGCGCCGACCGATCCGTGGTACACGGGTTCCGCCTCGACCGGACCGGGGTCGATCGGTTGGTCGGGCGTCTCGCCTCACTGACCGTCGCCGACACCGCGGTGCTGGCGGGCCTGGACCCGGCCCGGGCGCCGGTCATCCTCGCCGGCGCGATCGTGGCGCGCGAGGCGATGCGTGCGCTCGGTGTCGACCAGGTCGCGGTATCCGAGCGAGACCTGCTCGACGGTGTGGTGGCCGGGCTCGGGGCGTAATCTCCGGATGCCGGCCCGGGTGGCGTAACGGGTAGCCGCGGAGGTCTTAAACACCTCTGCCCGAGAGGGCGTGTGGGTTCGAGTCCCACCCCGGGCACACAGGAGGGGGAGAGGCTTCCCCCTCCCCCTCTCGTAAAGCGGGATTCTCAACCGATCGGGTCGAGCTGTCTCGGATCTGCGATCTGCTCCATGAACTCCGGGTAGGCGTCGGTGCCGTGCTCCATACGATCGAGACCGGCGATTTCCTCCTCCGCGCTCACCCTGAGGCCCCAGGTGGCCTTGATCCCGCGGAACACCGCACTCGAGACGACGAATGTCCATCCGACTATCGCCACCACACCAACCGCCTGGATGGTGAGCTGCTCGAGGCCGCCTCCGTAGAACAGCCCCAGCCCGTCGGAGGACTCGAAGAGCCCGACGGCCAGCACCCCCCAGATTCCGGCGACGCCGTGCACCGAAATGGCTCCAACCGGATCGTCGACGCCGTTTCGCTCGAACAAGACGATCGATATCACCACGAGGACACCGGATACGAGTCCGATCACCACAGCGCCACCGTTGGTCACGTTGGCGGTTCCGGCGGTTATCCCCACCAACCCTGCCAGGGCGCCATTCAACGTCATCCCGACGTCGGGCTTGCCGTACACCGGATAGGTCCAGGCGGCGATCATCGCTGCGATCGCACCTGCCGCGGCCGAGAGCGTCGTGGTGACCGCGACCGAGGCGATGTCCTGGCCGACCGCACCCAGTGTGGATCCGGCGTTGAACCCGTACCAACCGAACCAGAGGATGAACACGCCGAGCGCTCCCAGGGTGAGGCTGTGGCCGGGGATCGGCAGGGGCTTGCCGTTGATGTCGTACTTGCCGATTCGTGGGCCGATCGCCAGAACGCCGGCAAGTGCCGCCACGCCACCGGTCAGGTGGACCACTCCCGAACCTGCGAAGTCGAGGTAGCCCAGGTTGCCCAGCCACCCCTGCCCGCTCCACACCCAGTGGGTGATGACCGGGTAGATCAGGCCTGTGATGAACGGTGTGTAGAGCAGGTAGGCCGAGAACTTGGTGCGTTCCGCCATGGCGCCGGACACGATCGTGGCTGCCGTTGCCGCGAAGACCACCTGGAAGAACCACTCCACCGACCGCTCGGGGTTGTTGAAGAAGAACTCTCCATACCCGATCAGACCGCCAATGGTCGAGCCGCCGTAGGCGAGGCCGAAGCCGACCGCCCAATAGACCATCGCCCCGACCGAGAAGTCCATGAAGTTCTTCATGACGATGTTGCCCGTGTTCTTGGCCCGGGTGAAGCCCGCCTCGACCAGGGCGAAGCCGGGCTGCATGAACATGACGAGGATCGCCGCCATCACGACCCAGACGCTGTCGAGCGCGATGGAGATCTCGGCGATCTCGGCCTCCTGGGCCAGGGCCACTCCGGTGAGCGGCCCAAGGACCATCAGTGCTGTCATCAGGGCGAGAGCCCCGGTTCGTTTGATCATCGTTCCTCCATGGGTAGGACCGGCCGGAAGGTAGGAGGAAGCCGTTGCGGTGCGGTTGCCCGCTCGTTGCGATCCGGCAAACGGTGTGTTTCGCCCGCGTTTCGGGTATTAGCTTCTAGCTCCATGCCCTCCGACCTCTCCGACAGCAGGCTCGCCAACATCGGCGCCCGGATCATTCGCGACGACTGGGCGAGCTTCTCGGACAGGTTCCGGATAGTCACCAGGAGGGCACAGCTCCGCTTCGTCGAAGGCGACAAATCCGGAATGGCCTTGGACCACGTCGAGCGACTCGACCTGTACAGCCGCTCGGCAGGCCACGCAGCCGAGGCTGTGCGGGCGATGCTCGACGATCGGATCGAGGATCGATCGATTTGGGCCGGGATGAAGGCGGTGTATTCGGGGCTCATCCAGGACCGGCCCGACTGGGATCTCGCCGAGACCTTCTTCAACTCCGTCACGAGGCGGATCTTCGTGACTGTGGGCGTAGACCCCCGGGTCGAGTTCGTGGACACGGACTTCGAGGCGCCGCCCCACGATCCGCCGGGCGAGGTCTTCCGCACCCACGAGTCGGAGGGCACCGCCGCTCTCATCGCCGCAATCATCCGGGGTGCGGACCTGGCAGGTGAGTTCGTCGATCTGGAGCGGGACTGTGAAGCGGCTGCCCGGATCATCGACATGCGCCTGCGCAGGTCGGGGATGCCGCCGGTCACCACCGCCCAGATAGCCAACATGGTCTTCTACCGGGGTGCCGGTGCCTACCTGGTCGGCCGCTTGCTGGCGGGCTCTCGCAGGATTCCGATCGCTCTCGCCCTGCTCAACCATCGATCGGGAATCGCCATCGATGCGGTCATGACCACGGAAACCGAGCTGAGCATCCTCTTCAGCTTCACGCGCTCGTATTTCCACGTCGATCACGAGCGGCCCCACGCCCTGGTCGAGTTCCTCTCCGAGCTCATGCCCAGGAAGCGCCGGGCAGAGCTCTACACGTCGATTGGTCACCACAAACATGGGAAGACCGAGCTCTACCGGGATCTGCGCAGCCACATGAAGTCGACCGGGGACAGGTTCGAGTTCGCGGCGGGTACCCCGGGATTGGTGATGGAGGTCTTCACGCTCCCGGGTTTCGACGTGGTCTTCAAGGTCATCCGCGATCGGTTTGGAGCTCCCAAACAGATCACCCGCGAGCACGTGAAGAGCCGGTACCGGCTGGTCTTCAAACACGATCGTGCCGGGAGGCTCGTCGATGCCCAGGAGTACGAACACCTGGAGTTCCCGATCGAACGTTTCGATCCGAAACTGCTCGAGCAGCTCCTGTCGGAGTGCGGCCGGACCGTGCGGATCCGCGACGGGCAGGTCGCCCTCGATCACAGCTATGTCGAGAGGCGGGTCACTCCGCTCGACGTATACCTCGCCTCCGGCGTCGACTGCGAGGCAGCCGTTCTGGACTTCGGGCAGGCGATCCGCGATCTGGCGGCGAGCGGGATCTTCCCGGGAGACCTGTTGCTGAAGAACTTCGGCGTCACCAGGCATGGTCGCGTCGTGTTCTACGACTACGACGAGCTGACCACCCTCGACGAGTGCCGGTTCAGGACCATGCCGGTGTCCGCCAGCTATGAGGACGAACTGTCCGAGGTCGCCTGGTTCCCGATCGGCCCCAACGACGTATTCCCGGAGGAGTTTGCGACGTTCCTGGGCCTGGAAGGCCGCCTTCGTGAGGTCTTCTTCTCGAAGCACGCCGACCTCTTCGACGCGGCGACGTGGGGAAGCTGGCAGGCTTCGATACGCATGGGTGAGATCATCGACGTATTCCCATACACGGAAGCCGCGAGATTGGACGTGACCAGATGACCGTGGAGCGGCTTGCCGGCGACATCATCACCGGTATAGAGCGGGTGATCGTCGGAAAGCGGGACGTCGCGGAGCGACTAGTGGTGGCTCTCTTCGCCCGTGGGCACGTGCTGCTGGACGACGTTCCCGGCACAGGCAAGACGATGCTGGCTCGCAGCCTCGCCGCCTCGACGGGTCTCGACTTCAAGCGAATCCAGTGCACGCCCGACCTCCTGCCAGGAGACATCACCGGCGTCAACGTCTTCGATCCCGCCACCGCGTCCTTCCGATTCCGCGCCGGTCCGGTTTTCGCCCACATCGTGCTCGCGGACGAAGTGAATCGGGCGACGCCGAGAACACAGGCGGCACTGCTGGAGGCGATGCAGGAGCGGCAGGTGACGGTGGACGGCGAGACCCGGGGTCTCGGAGAGCCTTTCCTGGTCATCGCGACGCAGAACCCGGTGGAGTTCGAGGGGACGTTCCCGCTTCCCGAGGCGCAGCTCGACCGCTTCCTCATGTCCCTCGAGGTCGGCTATCCGTCGGGTGGCGAAGAGGCGGGTCTGGTTGCCGGAACAGCCGGCACACACGCCGTGGAGTCGATCCAGCCCGTGGTCGACAGAACCGACCTCGTGGCAGGTTTCGAGGAGGTCGATCGGGTTCACGTCTCACCCGAGATCGCGGCTTTCGTCGTCGATCTCGTTCACCGGACCCGCTCGACGCCTTCCCTGACCCTGGGGGCCAGCACCAGGGCGTCGCTGGCACTCGCGTCGGCCGCCCGTGCTCTGGCAGCGGTGAGAGGCCGGGACTTCGTGCTGCCCGACGACATAAAGGAGCTTGCGCTCTCCGTGCTCGCTCACCGGCTGATCGTCGATGCCGAGGCCCGGCTGCGCGGCCTGGACGCCGGATCGATCCTGGAGGCGATACTCGAGGTGCAGCCGGTCGCCGGGCCCGACTGATGCGGGCCCTGCTCCGCCCCGCGATCACGGTGGCCGTGGTCGCCTTCGCCGCCAGGGTGGACGGAGCCATCGGGATGGCCTTCGCCCTCGCCGTCATGGCCCTGGCCGTGTGGTTCTACCCCGCCCTGATGCTGCGCTCGGTCGATGTCGATCGGAGACACCCCAGACGGGTCTTCAACGGGGAGACCTTCGAAGTCGAGTACACGGCGGCCAACAGGGGGTCGTTTCCCGTTCCGTGGCTGTCTGTGGCCGATCCCGTCCCCTTCGACCTCGGTATCGAGACCACTCGCTGGGTGGTCAGCCTGGACGGCGGCGAGAGGCGAACGATGGTGCGAGACATCGAGGCCAGGCGACGCGGGGTGTACCGGCTGGGTCCCGCCACCGTCGCCTCCGGCGACTTCTTCGGGATGAGGAGGGCCGAAGGATCGAAAGTGGCGGCATCTCAAGTGATCGTCTACCCGAACATCGTGCCTCTCCAGCGACTCGGGATCGACTCGAAGTCTCCGCTCCCGCTGATGCCGACCAGGATCCCGCTGTACGCCGACCCGACGCGCATGGTCGGGGTGCGCGCCTATGCGCCTGGTGACAGGTACCGCGACATCCATTGGAAGGCTTCCGCCTCCCGGGGCGATCTGTTGACGAAGCAGTTCCAGCCTGGAATAGACCGGGACGTCGTGGTTGCGCTCGACCTCTCCCTCGAGGCCCACCCCTACCCGGGCCGGAGGCGCTCGATCGAGTTGGCGGTCACCGCGGCAGCCTCGATCGTCTACCACCTGATCACGACGCTCCGCCAACCCGTCGGGCTGCGAATGGTGGCGGTGGATGCCCCCACCGGGGCATCGGCACCGCTGACACTTGCTCCCCACCCGGATCAGGGCCATCTCGCCGAGGTGCTGGAGACCCTCGCCCGTGCTCGAGCCGCCCACAGGCCCGACACCGAGTTCCTGATCGAGCAGGCCGGCCTCAGCTACGGGTCCTCGCTGGTGATGGTGACCGGTCTTCTGGACCGCGGTCGGTGCTCGGCGTTGTTGTCTGCGCGAAAACGCGGTCCCGCGGTGTCGGTCATCGTCACCGGACGCGACCCGGACAGGGATCTGGTGGCACTGCTCAGGGGAGGGGCCGTTCCGGTGGTTCCGGTGGCCGGCCGTGCAGACCTGGAGCGGGTGTGAACCCCGCCTTCCTGCTCACCGTTCTCGGGGGCATCTCCGGCTGGGTGCTCGGCTCGGCCACCGGCGCCCGCCCGTGGTTCGTGGCGATGGTGGCGGCCGTGGTCGCCTTCGAAGCGACGTCGGCGGCCGAGGTCGAAGCCTCCCGACTTCGCTCATGGCGGAGGGCAGAGATCTTGATGCTGGTGGTGGGGGTGAAGGCCCTCCATCTGCTCACCATTCCCCGGGCGACGGCGTCAGAGGAGATCGCCGCATTCCCGCTCGGACTCCTCGATGTCGAGTCGGTGACCGGATGGGTGGTAGGGCTCTCGGTGTGGTTGCTGGTCGTGGCCACGGTCTCGGATCTCAACCAGATCGGCACAGGGGTCGAGCGCGGCGAAGAGGTCCCGGCCCTCGATCGGCTCAGGTATCGCCTGATGACGACGACCGTCCTCCTCGTTGCTGCTGCAGCGTTTGGCGCGGTGGGCGTCCTGGGTCTCCTCGATCTGGAGCGGTCGGGTCGCCGGGGCGTCTTCTGGGCTGTCGTCGTCTTCCTCGGGATCGGTCTCCTCGGCCTCGGTCGCGCCGGCTTCTCGAACGCGGCCGGGCGTTGGGAGCGTGAGGGCGTGTTGGTCGAGGGCCCGGTCAGGTCCCGCTGGCTCGCCTCAGGTGCGTTTGTCGTGTTCCTCGTCGTGACCGCCGGTGTGGTGACGAGCGCGGCCGGCTCGGGTCTGAGCGGTCTCCCGGCGGTGGGGGTGTCCCGGATGGGGCCGGTGGGGGACTGGCTGGTGGGGGCACTCGATCGCCTGGGCGGTGGCGAGGCCAGACCCACCGGGGAGGGAGGCGGACTGGTCCCACCCCTCCAGCCGAGAGAGGCAGCCGAGGGCGAGCCGGGATCGTTCATCGGGGAGCTGTTCATCCTCGCGGTCCTGGCCACCTCGGTGGCGGTGGCGCTGCGGGCCGGAGGTGGATCCCGAACCCGGAGGCTGGCGGTGGGCAGAGGCGGCGGAGCCCTGTGGAGGCTCGTACTGGCGATGGCGCGCGGTCTCACCGCCATGGTGACGTCGATGGTCAGAGCGATGTGGACGCTGCTGCAGGCCGTCTTCAGGATCCGGAGGCGTGGCGGCCAGCCGGACCGATCCAAGCGCCGGGCGGGGAACGGCATTTCCACTGCCTGGAATCCCGAGGATCCTCTGCGCCGGCGTGTCGCAAACGCCTACCGGCGTTTCGTGGGAGGAGCCCGCACCGCCGGTTTCACGAGGAGGCCGGTGGACACACCCAGGGAGTTTGCGGAGCGGGTGGGCGGTTCGAAACCGGTGGAGACGATCACCTCCTCATACGAGGAAGCGCGCTACTCCAGGCACGAGCTGGCTGCTGCGGACGCCGAACGGGCAGAGCAAGCCGCCGCCGCTGCCATCGCGGAGATCGAAGGGCGTTAGCCTCGGATCACATGGCTGACTACCCCAAGGAATTCCAACTGGACATCGTGGTGCGCGACGGCGAGGTCGTGCAGGTGAGGCCGATCAAGCCGACGGACGGCCCCCTCCTGGTCGACTTCTTCGAGCGCCTCGGACCCGAGAGCCGCTACTTCAGGTTCTTCAGGGTCAAGCAGACCCTCCCTCCGGAAGAGGTCGAGTACTTCACGAACGTCGACTACCGCAACCGGATGGCGCTGGTTGCTCTCGTGGGCGGGGTGATGGTCGGCGTTGGTCGCTACGACCGGCTTCAGGACGAGCCGACAATCGGAGAAGTCGCCTTCGCCGTGGCCGATGACCATCAGGGTCGTGGCATCGGCACCGAGCTGGTCGGCCTGCTGACGGCTCACGCACGTCGAAACGGAATCGCCGGCTTCCGGGCCTTCGTGCTCCCGGAGAACGTGCAGATGATGCGGGTGTTCCGCAACTCGGGATTCGAGTTGAAACGCACCGTCGAGTCGGGGATCTACGCGTTGAGCTTCCCGGTGGCATTCACCGCCGATGCCAGGGCGGCCGCGGAGGAGCGGGAGCGGAGAGCCGTTGCCGCCTCGGTCCTGCCGCTCCTCTTCCCGAGATCCATCGCCGTCGTCGGCGCATCGACCAAGAAGGGTTCGATCGGCAACACCTTGATGCACAACCTCATTTCCGAGGGCTTCAGCGGGCCGGTGTATCCCGTCAACCCGACCACCCAGGTCGTCAACTCCGTTCGTGCCTACGCATCCGTCCTCGACATCCCGGACGCGGTCGATCTCGCTTTCATCGTGGTGCCGGCCGGCCTGGCCCTCCAGGCGGCGAGGGAATGTGCCGAGAAGGGGGTGCGCGGCCTCGTCGTCATCACGGCGGGTTTCAGCGAGATCGGCGGTGACGGCGAGCAGCTCGAGGCCGAACTGCTCGACATCGTGAGGGACGCGGGGATGCGGATGGTCGGGCCCAACTGCATGGGACTCCTCAACACGGCCATGGCCGTGAACATGAACGGCACGTTCGCTCCCACCTATCCGCCCCCCGGGAACATCGCCATGTCGTCCCAGTCGGGTGCTCTCGGCGTCGCCATCCTCGACTACGCCCGCCGCAATCGCCTGGGCATCTCGCAGTTCGTGTCGGTCGGCAACAAGGCGGACATAGCCGGTAACGATCTCCTGCTCGCCTGGGAGGACGATCCGGCCACCGACGTGATCCTCCTCTATCTGGAGTCCTTCGGAAACGCCCGCAGATTTGCGAGGGCGGCCCGCAGGATCGCCCGCAAGAAGCCGATCGTCGCCGTCAAGTCGGGAAGGACGGCGGCCGGCAGCCGGGCGGCATCGTCGCACACCGGGGCGCTGGCCTCACTCGACATCGCGGTCGACGCGCTGTTCGACCAATCGGGTGTGATCCGCGTCGAGACCCTGGAGGAGATGTTCGCCGTCGGTGCACTCCTGGCCAACCAGCCGATACCCAAGGGCCCGAGAGTGGGCATCGTCACCAACGCCGGTGGCCCGGCGATCCTGGCGACGGACGCACTCGAGTCGCGCGGCCTGCAGATCCCCGAGAGCTCTCCCGAGCTGCGTGCCAAGCTCGCCGAGCGGCTCCCGAAGACCGCTGCCACCCGGAACCCCGTCGATCTGATCGCGGGAGCGGATGCGGAGCAGTACCGCCATGTCCTCCCGCTCATGCTCGAAAGCGGGGAGTTCGACTCGGTACTCGCCATCTACGTGCCGACCTCCAACGAAGGGGTGGCTTCCGTGGGTACCGCCATCCACGAGGTGGCCGTCGGCTACGAGGGGGACTGCACGCTGCTCTCGGTCTTCATGCAGGCTGAACAAGCATCCGAATACCTGGTTGGCGGGCCCAAGAGCGTCCCCGTATTCCAGTTTCCCGAGGGAGCCGCCATGGCCCTGGCCCGGGCCACGCGTCACGGTGAATGGCTACAGCGGGATCCGGGGACGGTGAAGCGGCCCGACGGTATCGATGCCGCCGAAGCGAAGACCATCGTCGCCAGGGCGATCGCCCGTTTCGGAGACGAAGGTGGCTGGCTCGAGGCAGATGAGGTGGCCGGAGTCCTTCGATGCTTCGGGATCGATCTCCCCAAATCGGCCACGGTTCATTCCGCAGAGGACGCGGTCGCGGCTGCCGAGGAGATCGGGGGGCCGGTGGCCCTCAAGGTCCAATCGCCGACCGCGCTCCACAAGTCGGATGTCGGCGGTGTCGCGCTGGGAATCACCGGAGATGCAGCGGTGCGAGCCGCATACCAACAGGTCATGGAGGCGGTGCCCGACCCCGAGGGCGTTCTCGTCCAGGAAATGGTGCCCGGCGGGCACGAGATCCTCATCGGGGTCACGGAGGACCCGAATTTCGGCCCCTTGATCGGTTTCGGGCTGGGTGGGGTCTTCGTCGAGTTGCTGAAGGATGTCGCGTTCCGGCTCCATCCGCTCACGGACGTGGATGCCGCCGAGATGATCGCCGAGACCAAGGGATCGGCGCTGCTGCGTGGCTACCGGAACTCGCCTCCTGGCGACGTGGTAGCGCTCCAGGACGCCATCCTGCGCGTTTCCGACCTGGTCGGGGAGATCCCTGAAGTGGTGGAGATGGATCTGAACCCGGTCAAGGTCCTCGCTCCGGGCTCGGGCGTACGCGCCGTCGATGCCCGCATGAAGGTGGCGCCGGTGCGCGAATGGCATGCACTCGAACTGGAGGAGCTGCCCAGCATCGTCAGCGGCAACTGACGGCGGTACGCTCATCGGAACCGATCCTTGGAGGACCATGTCGCTCGTTCGCTTCGAGACCCGGGGGCCGGTTGCGCTCGTCACTCTGGACCGGCCGCCGGTGAATGCTCTCTCTGCAGGCCTGTCCGCCGATCTCGAGGTGGCGTTCGCGAGGTGCGAGGATCCGCAGATTCGCGCCGTGGTGGTGACCGGGATGCCGCACTTCGCGGCGGGGGCCGACATCAAAGGCTTTCAGGCCGCCTACGACAGTGGGGAGAAGGAAGGGATCGCCCGACGGTTGGTGGATGCGATCTGGATCCTCGAACGTCTGGCAAAACCGACCATCGCGGCGATTCACGGTTTTGCGCTCGGTGGGGGTCTCGAGCTGGCTCTGGGGACCGACTTCCGGTATCTGGCCCACGACGCCCAGGTGGGACAGCCCGAGATCAAGCTCGGGCTGATCCCCGGTGCAGGGGGAACCCAACGGCTCACCAGGGTGGTCGGTTTCCAGCGTGCCAAGGACATCGTCTTCTCGGGCCGGTTCGTCGCGGCTGAGGAGGCACTCGCCATCGGCCTCGCCGACAAGGTGTTCGACTCCGACGACCTGCTCGACGCAGCGATGGCAGACGCCGAGACCTACGCCCAGGGCCCGACGGTGGCGCTCGGGGCGGCCAAGAAGTCGATCAACGACGGCTGGGGCAAGCCGATGACCGAGGCGATGGAGATCGAGGCAGCCGCATTCGACGCATGCTTCTGGACCGAAGACGCCAAGGAGGGTGTGGCGGCGTTCGTGGAGAAGAGGGCGGCCGGGTTCAACGGCCGCTGACGAGGCGTTTCTCCAGGCCTGTCAGGTTCCGGCGCCAGATCCAGCGGAGGACCGGCTTTGCGAAGAAGGCCGTGACCGGGCCCCCGAGATGCAGCGGGAACGAGAGGTTCTCCTCCCAGGTGAAGCGGGTTCCACCGGCGATCGGCGCCAGCGTGAATCGACCTTCTCCGGTCACGAGACCCTCGTGTCGGACTCCGATCGTCGATCCCTCTATCCACTCGGTCACGGTCATCAGATCGGTGGTCCGGAACGGGCCGACCACGGTCAGGACCTTCATGCCCACGCCGGTGCCCTCCCTCTGATCAGTGAGGAACTCGATGGACTCGGCGTCGGCCATCCACTCTGCATGTGATGCCAGGTCGGCGGCCTCATGCCACACGGCGGCGAGCGGCACGGGCAGATCGATGGAAACTCGGATGCGGGCCATGGCGTGAGGCTATCCGGCCCGCCGCGCCTACCGGAGGTCAGCTTGGGTGCCCCGGTCTGGAGGCCCCGCCGCGATCACATCGGCCGGCCACCTTTAAGCTCCGGCCACGATCGAGCAGGAGAACCCATGCAGGTGAAATCGAACCGGAGCCTGTCGAGCCTCACGGCCGGCGCGCTGATCGCCGGCGTGTATCCGGGGAGGCGTCCTGGCCAGGGCAATGCCGGCCTCTTCAGAAAGCTCGGCTGGGCGCGCCGCGCCCTTGCCGATGCCGGCTTCGAGGGATCCAGCGGCCAGGTGGCGGTTCTGCCCGCCGCGGGAGCAGATCTTCCGCCGCGGATCGTGTTCGTCGGTCTCGGCGACGAGGTCGATCTCGAGACGCTGCGGCAGGCGGCCGGAGCGGGACGGCGGGCTGTCGATGACGTCGATGTCGTGGCGACGACTCTCCACCAGACCCCCATCGACGGTGCAGGTGGTGCGGTTCTCGAGGGGCTCGCCCTGGCCGGATATCGCTTCGATGCCTATCGCTCCCGCGCCGTTGCGCGACCCGAGCCGGTCTTCGAGTTCTTGGGCGGATCCCCGGTCGAAGAGAAGGCGGTGGCCAGGGCGATGGTGGTCGTCGAGGCCGTGTCGCTGGCCCGCGACCTCGTCAACGAGCCGTCCGCAGCGAAGGGTCCGATGGCGTTTGCCGAACGGGTCGCCTCCGCCGCCAACGGTTCGGGGTTGTCGGTCGACGTGTGGGACGCAGAGAGACTCGCGGCGGAGCGGATGGGCGGAATACTCGGAGTCGGGGCGGGATCGGACATGCCCCCCTGCTTGCTGGTGCTCACCCACAAGCCGCGGCGCGCCAAGAGGAGACTGGCCCTGGTGGGAAAGGGGATCACCTTCGACTCGGGCGGACTCTCGCTGAAGACCGCCCAGTTCATGGAGTCGATGAAGACCGACATGTCGGGTGCTGCTGCAGTCTGCGCCGCTGCCATCGCGATAGCCCGGCTCGGCCTGCCCATCGAACTGGTGGCGTACGCACCTCTTGCCGAGAACATGCCCGGAGGTGGAGCCCAGCGACCCGGGGACGTGCTGAAGATTCGCAACGGGAAGACGATCGAGGTGCTCAACACCGACGCGGAAGG
>JBFGRR010000006.1:0-18563 GCA_041567215.1 Acidimicrobiia bacterium
AGGTCATGCAATTGAAGGCCAGATCGGCAAGTGGATGCCCGATGGTGGAGAGCTCCCAGTCGAGGACCGCAACCACCTGAGGCCGGCTGGGATGGATGATCAGGTTGCCGATCCGGTAGTCCCCGTGGACGACGGTGGCCGCCTGATCGTTGGGGAGGTTCAGTTCGAGCCAGCGACGCAGCGAGTCCATGGCGGGAACGTCCTCCGTACGGGCCTTGTCGTACTGGCGGGACCACAGGCCCACCTGGCGCGCGAAGTAATCGACGGGCTTGCCGAAGTCGTCCAGCCCGGCCGCCCGCCAGTCGAAGAGGTGGAGCCGGGCCAGGGCTTCGTTCATCGAGTCGTAGAGCGCCGATCGGCTCGCGGCGTCTTGGTCCGGGAGCAGGGGGTCATGGCTCACCCTCCCCTCGACATACTCCATCACGTAGAACGGTGTGCCGATGACGGAGGCGTCGTCGCAGTAGAGACGCACCGCGGGCACCGGGACTCCGCTGTCGCCGAGAGC
Organism: Acidimicrobiia bacterium; assembly: GCA_041567215.1. Taxonomy (GTDB): domain Bacteria; phylum Actinomycetota; class Acidimicrobiia; order Spongiisociales; family ZC4RG35; genus JBFGRR01. The sequence goes on from JBFGRR010000006.1 coordinate 506, forward strand.
ATCGAGTATCCGGTACTCCCTGTCGATGGCGTGCGCCGAGGGAACCAGTTTCCCCGGCGGCTGCTTGCGAAGGACCAGGGTCCCCGAGGCGCCCGACAACCTGTATGTGGGATTGGACTGGCCGCCCACGAACCTCTCCACCTCGATAGGGCCCTCGAACCCGGGCAGCCGCCCCGACAGCCATCGGGAAAGACGCTCACCGTCGATACCGAGCGGGTCGCTCACCGGCTCGCCAGCCCTAGGCGGTTGGCGATGTTGTTCCTCTGCATGTTCGACGACCCGCCGACCATCGGGAAGGCGACGATGTCGCGGACATAGCGCTCCATGTCGTACTCCCGGGCATATCCGTAGGCCCCCATCACCCCCTGGCAGGCGAGGACTATCTCCATGGCGGTCTCGGCCACGAAGAGCTTCGCCATAGAACTCTCGACACTGCAGTCCCGGCCGTCGGTGGCCAGCGCAGCCGCGTTGTAGAGCATGTGGCGGCAGGCTTCGAGCTTGGTGCGGACATCGACCAGCGTGTGGCGAACCGCCTGGTGACCGCTGATCTTGCGTCCGAACTGGACCCGCTCCTGTGCGTACTCCCAGGCATCTGCCACGGCGGCAGCTGCGATGCCGAGTGCGACGGCGGACACCTCGAGCTTTTCGACGTCGAGAGCCCTGCCCACCAGCATCGCCCAGCCCTGATCCACGGCGTCGGGACCGCCCACCACCGAATCGAGCGGCACCACCACATCGTCGAACGCCACGTCGGTCGTCTCGGTGTAGCGCATCCCCATGTGATCGATGTCGGTGACGGTGAGCCCGGGCGAGTCCGCCGGCACGAGAACCAGCGACAGATTGTGATAGCGCGCCTCAGGAGGACCCGAACGAACCAACGTGTAGAGGATGTCGGCAAACCGGGCACCGGTGCACCACCGCTTGGTACCAGAGATGGCCATCGTCCCCGCACCCCGATCCACGGCACCGGTCACCTGAGCCGATGCGAGATCGCCCCCCACGTCGGGTTCGCTGAGCGCGTATGCGAAGAAGAGCTCCCCGCGAGCGAGCTTGGGAAGCAGCTCGCGCTTCTGGGTCTCGCTGCCGTGCTCGCCGATGTTCATCGAGCCGTAGAACGCGCAGTGGATGTATGGCCCCGACAGGAACGTGCCCCGGCGAGACAGCTCCTCGATGACGACGATCGCCGACAGGACGTCGATGCCGGTCCCGCCGTACTCCTCGGAAACGGTGAGTCCGGTCACCCCGAGCCGGCAGAGCTTCTCGTAGACGTCGCGTGGAAACGTGGCGTCCCTGTCACACTCGCGAGCGAGCTCCCGGGGCATCTCATTCTCCACGAATCGGCGCACCGTCTCGCGGAGCATTCGGGTCTCTTCGGTCTCCTGATAACTCACGGTCTGACGCCTTTCACACCATGCGGTCCCGGCCGCTCCAGAAAGCTGCACGAATGGCCTTGCGGTCGACCTTGCCGAGGTTGGTGACCGGGATCGTCTCCCGGAACTCCACCGTCTTGGGTGCCATGACGCTTCCCTTGCGGGACTTGACGAACTCGATCAGTTCGCCTGCATCCACCTCGGCTCCGGGATGGAGAACCACCACCGCCCTGACCTCCTCCCCCCACTTCTCGTGGGGCACTCCGACCACCGCCGCCTGGCGGACGGCAGGGTGTTCGAAGAGCACGTCCTCCACCTCTCTCGGAAAGACGTTGAAGCCACCCGAGACGATCATGTCCTTCTTCCGATCCACGATCGTGATGAATCCGTTCGCATCCATGCGAGCGATGTCCCCGGTGTACAGCCACCCGTCCACCACGGTCTCCGCCGTTGCCTCGGGGTTCCGGTAATAGCCCGACATGACATTCGGGCTGCGGGCGACGATCTCACCAGGTTGCCCCAGGGGAACTTCGTTGCCCTCGTCGTCCATGAGCCTGATCTTCGTCTGGTACGTGGCGAGACCGGCCGAACTCAGCACCGCCTCCTCCCGCTGAGGATCGTCTACGACGTGCAGTTCCCGCGACAGCGCGGTGAGGGCCATCGGCGCCTCGGTCTGGCCATAGAACTGGGTGAAGACCGGCCCGAAGACGTCGATCGCTTCTCGCAGCCGCTGTGGAGCGATCGCCGCCGCGCCGTACAGGACGTTGCGCAACGAGGCGACGTCGTACCGGTCGCGGCCCGGGTGGTCGAGAAGCGCGTAGATCATGGTGGGAACCACCAGCGTGGCCGTCGCCCTCTCACGCTCGATCGTCGAGAGCAGCAGGTCGGGATCGAAGTGGTCCACCAGGACGCAACGGCCCCGCCGGAGTAGAACCGGGAGGATCAGGCATCCCGCTGCATGGGTCATCGGCGTGGTCATCACCAGTCGCTCGCCCCAGGCGATGTCGAAGTCGAGCATCTCCACGTAGTAGGTGTAGAACCAGGATCGGTGCGAGAGCATCACGCCTTTGGGCCGACCCGTCGTACCGCCCGTGAAGTAGATCGATGCGAGGTCCTCCGGTTCGACCTCCGCTCTCACCCCCGTGCCGGCGGCTTCCTCGATGAGGGTCTGCAGGTGGAGATGGCCCTGATCCACCGAAGCACTCTCTTCGGCGGCGACGATCCAGTGCTCGACCGTCTCCAGGTGCGGCGCCATCGCCCGCACCCTGTCGGCGAGCGCCTCGTGGTAGATGAGCGCCTTGCACTCGGTGAAGTTCATCATGTAGATGTGGTCTTCGTTCCCGAGGAGCACGGCCAGGGGAACCCTGACGACTCCCGCCATGGCGAGGGCGTACTCGCACACCACGTACTCGAGGCAGTTCTTCATCAGGAAGGCCACCCGGTCGCCCGGTCCGAGACCCAGCGCCTGGAGGGAGCCGAGCAGGCCCTCCGCCTGCCGCCCCACCTCCGCGTAGGTCATGGACTTCTCCCCTTCCACCAAGGCGGTCTCGTCGCCTCCGTGCAGCACGGCGCGCTCGTAGAGATCTCCGATGGTGAGGGGACGGGTGGCCGTGATCATCCGCGCATGTGGAACATCATCTTGTAGTCGAAGCTCATGACCGTCTCGTCTCGTTGGTTGAGCACCGTGTAGAGCCAGGTCTGGATGCCCTTCTTGGGGTTCGAGGTGGCCGTCTGTTCCTTGACGGTCACCTCGACCCGGATCGTGTCTCCGATCCTCACGGGAAGGAACATGCGCATGTCGTCCACGCCCAGCCAGGCGATGACGCTGTCGGCGCCGAATCCGGCCATTGCCACCAGGCCGACCGCAAGGCCGAAGATCATCGGGCCGTGGGCGAGCCGCTCACCGAACTGGCTGGCGGCGGCGTACTCGGCGTCCATGTGCAGCGGGTAGAAATCGCCGGTGAGCCCTGCCCAGTTGACCACGTGGGTCTCGGTGACGGTCAACCCCTGGGTGTGATAGACGTCGCCGAGGGTGAAGTCGTCCCCGTACTTCGATGGCGCAGCACTCATGCCGCGGGCCGGAACTTGGGGAGCGTGAACTGGTCGTCGAGCGGCTCGAACACCACCTCGACGGCCATGTCACAGCTCAAGTCGGCAGGGTCGCATCCGACCACGTTCGACAGCATCTGCACCCCCTCTTCGAGCCGGATGATCGCCACCACGTAGGGGATGTCGGCCACGAATGCCGATGGGGCGTTGGCTTCGACGACGGTGAAGCTGTAGATCGTCCCCCGACCCGACGCCTTCCTCCATCCCAGGTTGGTGGATGCGCAATGTGGGCAGGCGACCCTCGGGTAGTGGATGGTGCGGTCGCAGTCGGCGCAATGCTGGAGGTGCAACTCCCCCCGCCTGGCCGCCTCCCAGAACGGCTCTGCCCACGGCTGGACGACCGGGCGGGGTTTGGCTGGTGTGTTCACCGGTTCTCCTTCATGGGATCTCGTTTCCGAGGATCGTCACGTGGGCATCCATGTAGGTGCCTCCCACGGCGGTCTCGACGGCGAACCGGCAGTCGGGCACCTGGCGGGGTCCGGCAACACCCATCACCTGGCGGGCGCCCTCGATGAGGAGCGACACAGAGCCGCCGGCGCCTATGTGCCCCTTCGACAGCATCCCGCCTTCCGTCGTGGTGGGGATCCGGCCGCCAGGCCAGGTGTCGCCGCGCAGGTGCAACTCACCTGCCTCGCCTCGCTCGCAGAGGCCGATCTCCTCGAATGCGATCAACTGGTATATCGGGTACGAGTCGTAGATCTCGGCGACGTCGATGTCGGCCGGGGTTATCCCCGCCTCGGCGAACGCCTTCTTGCCTGCCTTCGCCCATCCGAACCTGGTCAGGTCGGGTTCCTGGTGGTAGGCGAAATGGGTGACCACGCCGCCTTCCCCGAGGACGTACGCGGGGCGGTCGGTGAGATCGGCGGCCCGTTCCGCCGAGGTGACGATGAAGGCTCCGCCGCCGTCGAACAGCATGTTCGACTGCTTCGATCGCAGCGGCGTGGAGAGCATCTTCGATGCCATCACCTCTTCGATGGTCAGCGGCTTGCGGAAGAACGCGTTCGGGTTGAGCTCGGCCCACTTGCGGTTGGATACACACACCGCCGCGAGTTGCTCGTCGGTGGTGCCGGTCTCGTGTTTGTAACGCTGGGTGGCGAGAGCGGCCACCGTGGAGTAGTGCTGGCCGAAGGGGACCTCCCACTCCATGGAGATGCCCGCTGTCGAGAACAGATCGATTCCGCCCTGGGCGGTGACACCGGTGCCCAGCTTCTCGGTGTGGACGAAGAGGACCGTGTTGGCCCGACCCGTTTCGATGAGAGCACTGGCGACCCGCAGGGCGTTGCTGCTCGACGAACCACCGGAGAAGACGGTGGTGTTCACCGCCACGTCTTTGAGACCCAATTCCTCAACGAGGCGGCAGGTGCTCAGTTCGTTGCTGAACTGGAATGAGAAGACGGCGCTGGTGGGGATGACGCAGTCGATCTCGTCCTTGTCGATGCCCGCGTGCTCGATCGCCTGGCGCGCCGAGTCGAGGGCGAAGCTGATGGCGCCCTTGTCCGCATGCCTGCCGGTGGGGACCTCACCCACGCCGACGATTGCCGTCGCACCCCGCCGATTCGCGGCGCCCATCAGCGCCGACCCTCCGGCAAATGGGTCATGACGCCATCTCCGGGATGCCCCGGTGGTAGTCCGGCATGATCTCGGACTCCAGGTCCGTTCCCATGATCGAGTCCACGCACATGATCGCCGACAGTGAGGCTGCGTCCACGCCACCACCCCAGAGCCTCCTGCCGTACTGGTCGCCTGCGAAATAGAGGCCATCGACGTCGGGCGACTTGACGTCCGGTCGATCCTCGCCGACCGGCCTCCAGAGCCCGTACGCCTCTGGACTCGGCGTCCAGATGCCGAACTCGAGATCTTCGTCCCAGGTTGGGAAGGTGCGTCGGGCCCAGTCCTCACACAGGCTGATGACCCGATTGACCCGGTCCGGGTTGCGCATCTCCTCGTCCGTGAGGGCGGTCGAGAACAGGTACTCCCTTCCCCCCTCGGGTGCCCGTTTGGCGGTGCCGTCACCCCAGGCCGTGAAGTCGCACATCACCATGTCGACCACTCCGATGAAGCCCTCATCGGGGGTGGTGATCCCCGGCATGTACACGAAGCTGCCCTCTTCGATCCCGATGTCGGGGAATTGGGACCGCTTCATCCCGAAGTATCCGGTGAGCAGGCCGGCGCCCCAGAACTTGCGCTCCAGCAGGTTGACCCACGGGGACGGGAACCACTTCTTGGGCAGGACCCGGAAGATGTACTTGGGGGGAATCGTGCAGATCACGCGGTCTGCCGACACTGCCCTTTCGGCGCCGTACTCGTTGTCGGTGGACCTGATCAACACACCCGTGACCCGGCCGTCCTCGATCAGCACCTCTTGAACGGGGGTGTTCCTGAGCACCTCGCCCCCGTGCTCGAGGACCACCTTCTCGAACTGTTGGGGGATGGCGATGCATCCCGGTTCATCGGCGGTCGCCACCGAACCGGCAACCAGGTTCATCCCGATCTTCCCGGCGATCGCCATGTAGCCGAGGAAGTCGCCGGTCGGTGTCATCGCCGGCTCGGCTTGCGCGGTCTGCGAGGCGGCGAGCACCTTGATGAACTTGTACGCCTCGGGATGCATGTTCCGTTGTGCCAGCCAGTCCTGGAGCGGCGTTCGCATCAGGCCGGCCATGTCCTCGAATGTGGCCGTCGCCATGCTGGAGAGTTGCTCCATGGTGGCGTTGAAGCCCTCCCTCGACATCCAGGGATACGGCTGGCCCTTCTGCACCTGGTAGTGCTCGGTCGGCTCGCCTTCGCCGTTCCACACGATGAAACCGAGACCGCGGTTGACCGGGAGGTTCCAGGCAACACCCAGATGGCGCATGAGGAATTCGACCCTGCTCTTGTTTCCCCAGAAGAGCCCGTGGCCGCCCGCCTCGAACGTCCTGCCGTCGAGGAGCTCCCGCTCGAAGATCTCCTCGATACCGGGAGTGCATTTCCCGAGGTAGCAGTGGGCGAATGCCAGCGACTTGCGGAACTCACGAGCATCCATCTCGACTCCGTCGGCCACCACCTTGTTCCCTCGGCCGACGTATGAGAGGGTGCGACCTCCGATGAACGGGGCTCGCTCGAGGACGAGAACGCGCTGCCCGAAGTCCTTGGCGAGCAGCGCAGCAGCACCGAGTCCGGCGACTCCAGCTCCGATGATCACCGTGTCGAATCTCTGACTGGCCGACATTCTCGCCTCCTAGACGATCAGACCAACGGGTCGCTGCGGGAGTGCCATCCGGGCAGAACCGGCCCGGTGCTTCCGACAATACCGATGTCACTTGCGTCATGCCAGTAGCCCTTCTCCGGGTCGAGGCTCGTCGCTAGCGTTGCCGGTCATGGCAGGAGATCTACGCGTCGGGATCAACCCTCCCTGGGGGCTCTTCTCGGAACCACCCGGCAACCAGCGTTCGATTATGGGATCGATCGCCGATGCAGGCATCGACCTCCTCTTCCTTGCCGACCACGTCAGTTTCCGCGGCGGCGAGGGCACGGACGGGCTGGTGAGGCTGGCTGCGCTGTCGGGCATCGAGCCCCGGCTCGGGCTCTCGCTCGGTGTCTTCCTGCTGGCCCTTCGGCATCCGATGGTGGCGGCCCGTCAGATCGCCACCCTGGCCGAATCGGCGCCGGGGCGGGTCCAAATCGGCGTGGGCGTGGGAGGCGAGGACCGCTCGGAGTTCGAGGCGTGCGGGGTCGATCCGACAACGCGTGGCCGCCGCACCGACGCGGCTCTGGAGATCGTTCGCCGTCTCCTCGACGGGGAATCGGTGTCGTGGTCGGATGACTTCTTCTCGCTCACCGAAGCCAGGATCCTGCCCCCACCCCGGCCGCGTGTCCCCTTCGTGGTGGGTGGACGAAGCCGGGCCGCCCTCGAACGGGCCGGACGCCTCGGGGACGGCTGGCTGGCTGCATGGTGCTCGGCGAAGCGCCTCGCCGAGGGGATCGAACAGGTCGAAGCGTTCGCAGCGGATCGGCTCATGCCACGGCCCGATTCCTGGCTGCACGGAGTCCAGCTCTGGGTGGGGGTCGGCGCCGACCCGGCCGCCGGCAGGCTTCACGTTGCGCGGAGGTTGAGCCGGTTCTACAAGATGCCTTTCGAGCCCTTCGAGCCTTACACCCCTGCCGGAACCGCCGCCGACATCGCCGAGTTCGTCGGCCCGTATGTCGATGCCGGAGCGCACACCCTCCACCTTGCGGCCGTCGGCCCATCGCGAGAGGCCGAGATCGAGACCATCGCCGAGGTGAAGCGGCTGCTGGCAGGTGGCTAGCCGTTGCCATAAGTCGCGGGAGCAGCGATAATCCCGCCATCCGAGAGGGAGTAGCCCCGCGGGTCAGGTCGTCACTACGGCAGCGTTCTGCCCGGCCGCCCGACCGCCATCCAGGCGGTAGCGAGACTTTCGGCTACACGAATGCCCGTAGCTGAAAGGAAAACCAGGTGCTCCTAGCGGTGGAATCACGCAGTTCCCAGTTCGTCGATCTCGACGTGTCGGCAGGCGCCTGGATCGCGCTGGTGGTCGCGATCCTCGCCATGCTGGCGATCGATCTGTACAGGCACCGCGAGGCCAAAGCCCCGACCCAGAACCAGGCCGCGATCGAATCGGCGGTTTGGGTCGCCTGTGGGCTGGCCTTCTCGGCGATAGTCGCATTCGCCTACGGGGCGGAGGCCTTCGGGGAGTACGTCAGCGGCTACCTGATCGAGAAGTCTCTGAGCGTCGACAACGTGTTCGTCTGGTCGATGCTCTTCGCCACCCTCTCCATCCCGGTGAAGTACCAGCATCGCGTCCTCTTCTGGGGGATCTTCGGCGCACTCACCCTGCGAGCGATCTTCATCTTCCTGGGCACGGCTCTCATCGGCCGCTTCTGGTGGATACTCCTGGTGTTCGGCGCCTTTCTGGCGTACACCGGCATCAAGATCATCCGCCATCGCGCCGACGAGGGAGAGAAGGAGGCCACCAGGGGTCTGAGCCTCCTGAGTCGGTTCATGCCCGTCACCAACGAACTCGACGGCCAGAAGTTCTTCACGCGCATCAACGGCAAGCGGGCGGCCACACCGCTCTTCAGCGCCCTCATCGTGGTGGAGGTGACCGACGTGATCTTCGCCGTCGACTCCGTGCCCGCCATCCTCGCCGTGTCGAACGAGCCGTTCATCGTTTTCGCATCGAACGCGTTCGCCATCCTGGGCCTGAGGGCGATGTATTTCCTCCTGGCCGACGCCAAGGAGCGCTTCCACTACCTCTCACATGCGCTCGGCGCCATCCTGATATTCGTCGGTGTCAAGATGTCGGTCGCTCCCTGGTATCACATGAACACCTACGTCTCACTGCTCATCATCACGACCATGCTCGGCGCGGCCATCTACTTCAGCATTCGTCGGGCCAAGCGTGTCGTGGAGGAGCCATCGTCCGGGGCGCGTTCGCACTGATCGCTCGACGGAGGCCGCGATCTCCCCGCCCCCGGAGCAGATAGGGTTCGCGGAGCGGCCTCGGGTTGTGAAGAACCCAGAATGGTTCAAGAGGCCCCCAAGAAGGGCCAATCGGCCCTACGGTCGCCCCCCATGCCGCCGATGTCGACGGATACGATGACACCACTAGTCAGCGAGGCGCAGGGGAAGTCCGGTCTCTGAGACGGCATTCTCCTCGAGGAGGCCTCTATGAGCGGTGATCGGTGGCCGAGCGAGGGGTTCAAGGCCGTTGCGCCGCTCGCCCTGTCGATGATCGCCGCAGCAGCGCTCGCCGGTGCACTGGGCATTCATGGCCTGCCGTCGATCCTCCTCGCCGCCGTGGGCGTGGGAGCCCTGGTCTCCTGGTTCATCAAGCGACGGGAGCGCTCCGGTCCCGAAGAGCTCGTTGCCCTCGACCCGACTGGCGGCAACCTGCAGGTTCTCCTACGGATGATCGACAGGCGCACCGCCCTTCGCATGTTCGGGATGTCGGCGTTGTTCATAGGGCCTCTGGGCGCGATGCCGAAGGCTCTTCAGGCCATAGCCGGCCAAACCGGGGAGGAGGGCACCCAATCGCCGTTCTCGCGGATCCGTCAGTGGGCGATGATCGTCGACCTGAGGTACTGCGACGGATGCCAGAGCGTCTCATCACCACCACGCTGCACTGCGGCCTGCGTCGAGGGCCATCTCCTGCCGGCGCCGATGGAGTGGATCGAGGTCCTCGAGTACGACTTGGAAGGAGACGGCACCCGGTTCGTGCCGATACCCTGCCAGCACTGCCAGAACCCTCCCTGCGTGAACGTGTGCCCGGTCGGCGCCACCTTCTCCTCACCCGAAGGGCTGGTGCTGATCGACCAGCTTCGCTGCATCGGCTGTCGGATCTGCATGGCTGCCTGCCCCTACGACCGCCGCTTCTTCAACTGGGGCGAGCCGCCGGTCCCGCCCGAGGCAAATCTCGTCAACTACAACCTCGAGGCCCAGGTGCCGGCCATCAAGGGAACGGTGATGAAGTGCGACTTCTGTCCCGACATGGTGCGCGCCGGCACCCTCCCGTATTGCATCCAGGCCTGCCCCAATCAGGCGATCTACTACGGCGACCTCGAGGAGGACATCGCCACCAATGGCCGCCACCTGGTGTCCATGGGCGCCTTCACGGCCGACAACAACGCCTTCATCCTCAAGGAGGAACTCGGCACCGAGCCACGCGTCTTCTACATCCCGGGCCACGGTGAAGCAGTGGGGCGCCCGCCCACCCGCACCGGGCGGCTGGCCACCGTCTGGCCCTGGACCAGGACCGCTCCGGGGAGCGACACGTGGACACGCTGAGAGCCTGGCGCTCCCGGCTCGAGGAAACCACGCTCGATCCAGCCCGCAAGACCACCCCCGCCTACTACGTCTGGCTCGCATTCCTCATCGCCGTGGTGGCCTGGAGCGGGTACGCCTATTGGATCCAGATCAAACGCGGCCTGGTGGTGACGGGCATGTCGGACCGGATCTCCTGGGGGCTGTACATCACGATGTTCGTGTTCTTCATCGGGATCAGCCACGCCGGAACCCTGATATCTGCGATCCTGCGGGTGTCGCACGCCGGATGGCGCTCACCGGTGACGCGGATGGCGGAGTTCATCACCGCCGTGGCGTTGACCACCGGAGCGCTCTTCGTCATCGTCGATCTTGGCCGGCCGGACCGGTTCTTGAACGTCCTCAAGTTCGGCCGGTGGCAGTCCCCGATCGTCTGGGACGTCGTGGCCGTGACCACGTATCTGACGGCGAGCATGGTCTACCTGTATCTCCCCATGGTTCCCGACCTCGCCTTCTTCCGGGACAAGCTGGCACCATGGGTTTCGCGACCCAAGCAGATCCTCTATCGGATCCTGGCGATCAACTGGTCCGGCACAGAGGAGCAGAAGCACTACCTCGGTCGGGCCATCGCAGTGATGATGGTCCTGATCATCCCGATCGCGGTTTCGGTTCACACCGTCGTCTCGTGGATCTTCGCGATGACCCTGCGCGAGGCGTGGAACAGCACGATCTTCGGTTTCTTCTTCGTCGCCGGGGCGATCTTCTCGGGCATCGCCACGCTGATCGTCGTGATGGCCATCCTCCGGCGGGTGTACCGGCTCGAGGAGTACATCACGCCCAAGCATTTCCTGTACCTCGGGTACCTGATGGCAGCGATGGCGGGAGTGATGATCTACGCCAACCTGTCTGAGTACATCACCGCCGGGTTCAAGTTCGAGGAAGGGACCGAGTTCCTGTTCCGCCAGCTCTTCGTCGAGGAGTTCGCACCCTTCTTCTGGTTCTACTTCGTCGGCGGCCTCCTCGTACCGGTGGCATTCATGTTCACTCCGCGCCTTCGCTCTGTCGGCGGGATCGTCACCGCGGCCATCTTCGTGGATCTGGGCATGTTCGTGGAGCGGTATTTCATCGTTGTCACCGGACTGCGCGCCCCCCTTCTCCCCTACGAGCCTGCCAGCTACACGCCGACCTGGGTGGAGTGGTCGATCACCGCCGGCGGTTTCGCATTCTTCGCACTGCTGATCACCGTCTTCGTGAAGGTCTTTCCCATCATGGCGGTCTGGGAGATGACCGAGGAGCGCGAGTTGGAGTTGGAGGAACTGGCTGCACATCGAGAGGAGATGGTGGAGGTCGGCACCGCCGAGCCTGCGCCACCGGACCGCGCAGACAGCACCGACACGGGTGATCCTCCGTGATGCCTAGGCGATTCACTCGGTGCGCGGTCGTGAGCATCGTTGCCGCCTGGTTCTTGACGCTTTCGGCGGGCGCGGCGCTCGCCGACCACTACGACGTGGAGGTCAGCGCCCCGAGCGAGGGCGTCCTGGGCCAGATCATCCAGATAACCGCAACGGTGCACGACACCACCGGAGCCCCGGTCGAGGGCGTCGAGTTGGTGTTCTTCTCGAGCGCCTCCTTTGCCGGCGTCGGAGGCGTCATCGAGTTGGGCGAGGCTCTGACCAACGATCTCGGAATCGCAGTGTTCGACTACGAACTGCGGCAGCTGGGCACACACACCATCACCATCGAAGGCGGTGGGGAGCCCAACATCGTGTCGATCCCGGTCACCGTCGGAGGCCAGCTGTTCCAGTCCCATGAGCGAATCTCGCTCATTCCGGGCGCCGGAGGCTGGGTCGTCACCTTCGTCATCGCCTCCGTCTGGCTGATCATGATCGTCGTCGGAGTCGCGGTCGTGCGGGTGGCGGGAGCACGGGACGGGAGCGGCGACGCCAAGTCGAGAGGGGGCTTCACCAGCTGGTTCAACACGGCGACCGCGGTTACTGCGGTGATGGTGCTGGCCGCGGGAGGCCTGGTAGCCCTGTTGATCCGCAGCCCCAACACTCAACACAACCGCGATCCCGAGGGATACGACAGATCGGCGGTCGCCTACGTCGAGGGTGCCTACCTCTACCCGGACTTCGGGCTCACCGAGGGCGCCTCCAGCCTCGCCGAACTCGGCAGGGGTCTGTTCGTGACCTTCGGCTGCGCGGGATGCCACGGTGTGAACGCCGAAGGCACGACGACGGCCGGCTCCCCGGCGGACGCCTCCTACGACTGGCTTCGACAGGTGGTGCGGAGTGGACTCCCGGGAATGCCGTCATATTCGGCGCAGGAGCTGAACGACACCGAACTGAACGAGATATTCGCATTCCTGGCCGAGTCGCGAGGCGAACTGGGCGGGTGACGGCCGCCACGAGTTCACCTACTCGTCAGGACTCCCCGGTTCCTCATCCGACACGTCGTCGTTGGACCTTCCCGGCCTCCGCGCGAACAGGAATCCAGCTACTCCGAGAACGGCCACCGAGCTGATCACCAGGGGCCACACCCAGGGTGTCCCCCTCTGCTCCCCCTCGGGGATGCGGAAGCTCTTCACGTGACGGGCGATGGCTTGGACCTCGATACCCGAGAGGTTGCCCTCGAATGCAGGCATGCCGCCTCGGTGTCCTCCGTATATCCGGGAGATGATCTCGTTGAGCGACAACTCGCTCTCACGAATGTCGGGGCCGCTGTCACCGCTGCCGTCCTCGAGATGGCAGCGAGCACACTGCTGTGAGTACAGCTGCGGGCCGGTGCGAATGGGCACCAGGAGCGTGGTGGTGGTGGTCTGGTCGGTCTGTCCGAAGGACACCTGCATGAAGGTGATCAGCTGCTCGAGACCATCTGCGTCGAGCTGGCCGGCGAAGCCGGGCATGCTCCCCTTGCCCTCATTGATCACGGAGGCCACGTCTGCGCCATCGAAGCCGAGTCCCACCAACGCAGGACCGACGCCTCCCTCTCCACCAGCACCATGACAGGCCGCGCAGAGCTCCTGGTACACCTCTTCTCCCGTCGCCGTGTCGGGCACACCGAAGCTCGCTTGGACGAACTGCACCAGCCCGGCCAGATCCTCGGCCGAAAGGTCCGACCCGAACCCCGGCATCGCACCAACACCCTCTGCGATGACCGCCGATAGCTCCTCGTCCACGAAGACACCCCCCTGCAGGGATGGGCCGGCGCCTCCTTCACCTTCGGCGCCATGGCAGGCGGCGCAAAGCTGGGCGTACAGGTCGCCTCCGGCCCCGGTGGGCGGTTCCACCACGACGACGCCGCCGACGAGTCCCCGCGTGTAGGCGTTCACCGCCTCGAGTTCTGTCGCGCTCAAGCTCGACGCGAAACCGGGCATCGTGCCGGCACCTTCGGCGATCGCCGCCGAGATCTCTCTGGCCGTGAAGTCGCTACCGGCGAGCGTCGGGCCGGCACCTCCTTCACCCGAGACGCCGTGGCAGGCGGTACACAGCCCCGAGTAGAGGTTGGATCCCACCTCCAGAACTGCCAGTTGCTGTATGTATGCGGTGATGCCGTCGAGTTGGTCCGGCGTGAGTGTCGGAGCGAAGGCCGGCATACCTCTGACGCCCTGTGCGATCACCAGCCGGAGATCCTCGAACGTGTCGGTCTCAGATAGCAACGCCGGACCGATGCCCCCCTCGCCGCTGGCACCGTGGCACGGGGCGCACTGTTGCTCGTAGACGACGATCGCCGCCATGCGGCTCAGGACACTCGAAAGGGCCTGGATGGATGCCTCGTCGAGCGTGGCCTGGAAAGCGGGCATCGCGTCGCGGCCGTTGCGAATCAGTTCGATTCGCTCCACCTCGGTGAGCGACGAGGTGGTCAACGGAGGGCCGATCCCGCCTTGACCGACGATTCCGTGGCAGGGTGCGCACTGGTCGAAGTAGATGGCCTCGGCGTCTGGGGCCTCCTGCAGCGCCAGGGCGAGAGAGACTTCCGGTCCAGGGCCGACGACCGCTCTCGCCGAGGATCCGTCCGTGAGCAGAAGAGCCACCGCCACGGTCAACGTCGCTGCCGCGAATGCTCCAACGAGAACCCGCCTGCCCGCTGTTGTCGAGCTGTCCATTCGGCCTCGCCTCTCGGACTCGTCCACGGCCTGGAGCCTGGATAACCGCACCCTACCGGGAGATGGCCCGGACCGACGCCAAACACGGGAAGGTTTCAGCTCCGAGACGGATCGACCAACCGGCCCTACGGATCGCGGGGCTGGCCACCGCCCACCACCAATGGCGGGATCGTGCTTCGTCCCGGCGTGATCACGGCCAGGGAGATCCCGATGACGCCCTGGAGGATCAGCAGCAATGCGGCGATGACAACCGGAATGAACCAGGAGACCTGGAATGTCGGCGGAGGCAACACCTTCTCCCACTCGAAGGGACCGCCATCGATGGATTGAAACCACGACCGAACGAACAGGTCGGGCTGCAGCAACCGCGGACCCACTTCGCACGGCAGTCCCGGTGTGTACACCGCGGTGAGGATGTCGTACTGGCGAACCGCACCCGGCGACCAGCGAATCACGTAACACTCGCCTTCGTAGCTCGCGAGCAGCACCGCGTAGTCCCGCTCCGGCGGCTCGGTGTCTCCACCGAGGTTGATCGGGGGCGGAGCGGTGAACTCACCGCCGATGATGCGATCGTCTCCGGTGAACTCCTGTATCGACGTCCGCCCAGAGGACACGTCCTGGAAAGCAGCCTCCAGGGCAAGCACGTACTCACCGGCGGCCGAGTAGGCGGGGTTTGGTACGAAACGGCCGACCTGGGCAACGACAAACACCACCGCGCCGATCAGCACCACGACGCCGTTTCGCACCAGCCTGCCCATGCGCCGCCTGCTTGCGTCCACGAGCTGAGCCGCGGTGGCAGCCTCGGTTGCTCTCGGGTGCACCGATCGGGCAACACCGTCCACCTCCAGGGCCCATTGCTTCGGGCCGAGGAAGACGAGCTCGTACCGGCCGAGACGCCACCCCGTCTCGCCGGACTGCCAGTCGTTCTGGTCGAGGGCGCGGCGCATGAAACCAGTATGCGGCATCCAATCGTGATCTGGCCCGGCTCCCCGAGCACGAAAGGGCTGTGTGTCCGCTAGCCCGCCAGGAAACCGGCGAGGTGTCGGCCGGTGAGAGTGGAACGAGATGCGACCAGGTCGGCTGGAGTTCCTTCGAACACGACCCGGCCGCCGTCGTGTCCGGCGCCCGGGCCCAGGTCGATGATCCAATCGGCGTGTGCCATCACGGCCTGATGGTGCTCGATCACTATCACCGACTTGCCCGAGTCCACGAGGCGGTCGAGGAGACCGAGCAGGTGGTCGACGTCGGCGAGATGGAGGCCACTGGTGGGCTCATCGAGAACGTAGATCCCGCCCTTCTCCGCCATCTGGATCGCCAGCTTCAGCCGCTGCCGCTCGCCGCCCGACAGCGTGGGGAGCGGCTGGCCGAGGCTCAGGTAGCCGAGGCCCACGTCGACGAGGCGCTCGAGGATGGCGTGCGCAGCCGGAGTCCGTGCTTCACCGGCGCCGAAGAAACCCTCGGCATCGGTGATCGACATCGTCAGCACCTCGCTGATGTCGCGCCCGGCGAGGTGGTACTCGAGCACCGACCCCTCGAAACCTCTGCCCTCGCAGTCCTCGCACGTCGTCGAGACGGTCTCCATGAAGCCGAGGTCGGTGTAGATGACACCGGCACCGTTGCAATTCGGACATGCACCCTCGGAGTTGGCGCTGAACAGCGAGGGCTTGACGCCGTTGGCCTTGGCGAACGCCTTGCGGATGGGGTCGAGCAAGCCGCTATACGTCGCCGGATTGCTCCGTCGAGAACCGCGAATCGGCGCCTGGTCGAACGCAACCACACCGTTGCGGCCCGACACCGAACCGTGGATGAGTGAGCTCTTGCCCGACCCGGCCACCCCGGTGACCACCACCAGCACGCCGAGCGGTATGTCCACATCCACGTCCTGCAGGTTGTGGTCACTGGCGCCGCGCACCTCGATCGCTCCCGAATGCTCCCGCACCGATGGCTTCAAGGTGTCCCGGTCGTCCAGGTGACGTCCGGTCGTCGTCCCGCTCGCCAGCAAGCCGTCGACGGTTCCCTCGAACACCACCTCGCCTCCGGCCGCGCCGGCTCCGGGCCCGAGATCCACTACGTGATCGGCGATCGTGATCGTCTCCGGCTCATGCTCCACCACCAGCACCGTGTTGCCCTTGTCGCGCAGCCGCACCAGCAACTCGTTCATGCGCTGGATGTCGTGAGGGTGGAGCCCGGTCGTGGGTTCATCGAACACGTAGGTGACGTCGGTCAGCGAGGATCCGAGGTGCCCGATCATCTTGGTTCGCTGCGCCTCGCCACCCGAAAGCGTCGCGGACGGCCGGTCCAGCGACAGGTAACCCAGTCCGATCTCCACGAACGAATCGAGGGAGCGCTCGAGGGCGGCGAGCAGGGGAGCCACGGACGGCTCGTCGAGACCGCCCACCCACTCGGCGAGGTCGCTGATCTGCATGGCGCAGGCATCCGCGATGTTGATTCCCTGGATTTTCGACGAGCGAGCCATCTCGTTCAGCCGGGTGCCGCCGCAATCAGGGCAGTCCGTGAAGGTGACTGCCTCCTCGACGAATGCGCGGATGTGAGGCTGCATCGCATCGACGTCCTTGGACAGGAAGGACTTCTGGATCTTGGGGATCAGCCCCTCATAGGTGACGTTGATCCCGTTCATCTTGACCTTGGTCGGCTCCTTGTAGAGGAAGTCGTGGAGTTCGGTCTTCGTGTACTTCTCGATCGGTTTGTCGGGGTCCAAGAACCCCGACTCGGTGAACGCACGCACCGACCATCCGCCCGCCTTGTATCCAGGGATGGTGAGCGCCCCTTCGTTGAGCGACTTGCCGGCGTCGTATAGGCGGTTCAGGTCGATGTCCGATGCCTGGCCCATGCCCTCGCAGCGCGGGCACATTCCCCCGGTGACGGTGAAGGTCTTCCTGACGGTCTTCTTGTCGCCTCGCTCGACGGTGATCGCACCGCTCGCCCGCACCGAAGGGACGTTGAAGGCGAATGCCTTCGGCGAACCGATGTGCGGCACACCGAGCCGGCTGAAGACGATCCGCAGCATCGCGTTGGCGTCGGTGACGGTGCCGACCGTGGACCGGGAGTTGGCGCCCATCCGTTCCTGATCGACGACGATCGCCGTTGTCAGCCCCTCCAGCAGGTCGACGTCCGGCCTCGCCAGCGTGGTCATGAATCCCTGCAGGAAGGCGCTGTAGGTCTCGTTGATCAGCCTCCGGGACTCGGCGGCGATGGTGTCGAAGACGAGGGAACTCTTCCCGGACCCCGACACCCCCGTGAATACCGTCAGCCGGCGCTTGGGGATCTCGACCGTGACGTCCTTGAGGTTGTTCTCCCGCGCCCCGGACACCCGGATGACATCGTGGCTGTCGGCGGCGTGCATTCGGTCCACGCTAGATGAGCCTCGCGGCACCTGTGAAGTGGTTCCGCCCGACCCGGCCGCCTCGTCCCTTTCGGGGGCCCGATCGCGCAGTGATAGCGTTCGCCACTCATTCACAGGAGAGGCATGCAATGAGCGTCTGGGCCGTCCTCGGAGGTGGCAACGGCGGGAAGGCGTCTGCGGCGGATCTGACCCTGCAGGGCCGGGAAGTGCGGTTGTTCGAGTTCCCCGAGTTCGCATCGAATCTCACGGCTCTGGAGAAGGACCCGACTCTCACCATCAGCGGCGCCGTGACCGGCGAGGCCCGCCTCGCACTTGTGACCACCGACCTGGCCGCTGCGGTCGACGACGCCAGC